>CAMWUH010000047.1 GCA_947177325.1 uncultured Bacteroidales bacterium | reverse complement strand
GATTGTCTTATGGTGTAATGGTAGCACTGCAGTTTTTGGTTCTGCCTGTCTTGGTTCGAATCCAGGTAAGACAACAATCACACAAAAAAAGGCTGCTTTGATTTCTCAAAGCAGCCCTTTTTTTCTTCATAGACCCATTTGGAGGTCAGTCGCAAAACGCGGTTGAAATGTTAACAAACAGAGTAAAGAATTTGTCTACACATTGAGCTGCGCAGCAGCCATAATACATCCGGTTGTAGGGCCGTGGGAGCCCAAGACTGCTCCGCCCGCCCCCATCATATATCCGCGGAGCGGATGCATTCTAAGAAATCCCCGCGATACGCGAGGGCTTTCAGGCCCGAGTCTTCGTGGGGCTTGGGGAGCCCAAAAGAGCAATTCAACCTCGGAGAGGTTGCACAAACCCGCCTGGCTCTTTTACCTGCCCCATCCGCCCTCCTATCCCCCCTATCGCGCTTATCGGCCCTATTGAGCCTATTCTCTCCTTGTGGGGTCGTGGTATGCCACTGTTTTTGAGGAGCTTGGAGCTGCGCAGCAGCGATGTTTATGTCAAACCGCGGACGCAGTCCGAGGACGTCAAGTCAAAGGAGCCGTTGAGTCCACGCTGAAAGTGTGGACGATGTTGTGCAAACAAAGAATACCTACCGGTCTCTTTTATATTTAGCAGCCACTTTTTTACATTGGCCCCTCGAGATGGCTCTTAGCCGAAATCTTCCCATTTAGAGGGGATATCTTTCAGCTCGGCGTTTATTTCGTCGGGGTTGAATGTTAATGTTTCAACCCTATCATCCAATAAATTGATATCGTAGAATCCCCATTTCTTGGCAAATTGTTCTTTCTGCTTTTTCGTAAGGGTGTTACGTTGCTCAAAAAATTTGCGCCACTCGCGATAAGCTCCTACTCCGCCAATGTTTTCCGGCACTTGAAAATCGCATTTATATTTACCCAATGTGGCCCGGTCGCTCTGTCGGTCGATTACTTTCGTAACAGTTACTTTGAAAATCCAGTCATCGCCAAAGTCATACACATAAAACAACTTATCTCCCTTATCGGCCAGAAAAGCGGTGAGGGGAGTTTCGTCGGCGTCGTGTGTGGCATCATCCAGGCCAAAGCTAAATCCGCTTTCACCTTGAGGAATACCTATAGCGAGGCCTTTGTTGTAGGGCGATTTCTGGAACATCCACAAATGGAGGTTCAGTAATCCCATAGCTGCTTGAATGGCATAGTGGAGTTGGGTGAAATTGAAATCGGCGGGCACTATGAGTTCACGCCACATCGGGGGGGTTGACACATCGCATAGTTGCACTTTCAATACCAGGCTTTTTTCAGCGGCATCTTTTCGTGGCAGCTTGCATTTCTCCACTATGATTGGTTGTTTGGGCAAGAATAATGAAGGGCCGAAGGTGTCGTCGCCATCCATCTCCTGAAAAGCGGTGTGTTGCGGTGCAGCTGATTTGAGCATGGCTTTGAAGTCATCAGCATTTTCATAAAACTCAGCATATTCTTCAGGAGTTATCCCCATGTCAATTGCAGTCATCATAAATGCCATGCGGAGAGAGTGTTCCTCTATATCGGGAGTTGTAGCGAGGGTAAATCTTTTTTTCTTAGCCATAGTTGTTAGGGTGTATTGCGTTATTGATTGTTTAGAGCGAGGCTGTGAGGGGTGGGCCGTCCGGGTCGTCCTTTAGTGTGTTGGCAATATGCTTGCCAATAGTTTTGCTGATTGGGTTGTGATTTCCTTTCATTTGCAAAGATAGGCTAAAAACTTAAATATCACAACTCCCGATGCCGAAGCTATGAGATTTCCAACCTATGATTTGATTTCTGCTCCGCTATAAAATATATAATTCAAATCGCTATATATAATCTATATATAATAATGTGTATACATTTTTAACAGTTGTTAATTAACAGGTGGCGATAAACCATAGTATCTTAAATAGTGTTTACATATCAAAGCCAAGCCAAAAGGGTCGCCCTGACAAAAACTTCATCATCACAGGCCACGAGGCGAAAGCTTGAAAATGCTGCCTTTTCATTATGATTAGCTTACATTTGGTTTCGCAATTAATAAAAAAACCTTAAAAAATGTTTTGCCAATCAAAAAAAACGTAGTATCTTTGTCGCAGAATTATTTTAAAGTTATCTCTAATATGAAAAAAATCATTCTCTTAGCCGCAGTTGCCCTCGGTTTAGGCGCTATGGCAAATGCACAAACAGTGCAAGAAAGCAAATTCTTTGACAACTGGTCATTTACTCTTAAAGGTGGCGCCGTTTCTCCCTTCCAAGGCCACGGCTACTGGAAAAATGCACGCGCTATCTGGGGTGCAGAAGTTCGCAAACAAATCACTCCCGTGTTCGGTCTCGGTGTAGAAGGTGAACTCACTGTTAACACTTCAAAATCACCTAACACTTTCGACCACCAATATGTAGGTGTGTTCGGTACTTTGAACTTCAACAACCTCTTCGCAGGTTATGCAGGTCAACCCCGCTTGTTTGAAGTAGAAGCTGTTGCCGGTACAGGTTGGTTGCACTCTTACTATCCCACTACCATCGCTAAAGACGGTAACTCATGGGCAACTAAACTCGGTTTGAACTTCAATTTCAACCTCGGCGAAAACAAAGCTTGGACTATCGCCCTCAAACCCGCTATCCTCTTCAACATGAACCAAGGCAACCTCCCCGTGAGCGACCTCGGTTACTCAGCTCAATACAACAGCAACCACGCTTACGTTGAAATGGAAGCCGGCGTTACTTACCACTTCAAAAACTCTAACGGTACTCACTCATTCGTTATCGCTGAACTCCGTGACGACGCTTTGATCGCAGCTCTCAACGCTGAAATCAACTCACTCCGCGACCAGCTCAACGCTTGCGGTGCTGACAACGCTGCTCTCCAAGCTAAAATCAACGCTCTCCAAGCTCAACTCGACGAATGTCTCGCTCGTCCTGCTGTAGTTAAAGAAGTTGTTAAAGGCCTCGACAACGTTCGCTACGTATTCTTCAACATCGGTTCAGCTCAAATCCAAGCTCTCCAACAACCCAACATCGAAATGGTTGCTGAACAACTCAAAAACGACTCTAACGCTACTGTAGAAGTTAAAGGTTACGCTTCTCCCGACGGCAGCCTCGCATTCAACCAAAAACTCGCTCAGCGTCGTGCTGATGCAGTTAAGAAAGAGCTCGTTAACAAATACGGCATCGCTGCTAACCGCGTAAATGCTGAAGGTTGTGGCATCGGCGACGTATTCGCTCAAAAAACTTGGAACCGCGTTGCAATCTGCACCGTTAAATAATTCCAACTTAACAACTCACGTAATCACTATTTAGCTCCCCTCCCTCTTTGAGGAGAGTGTGAGAGACAAAATGAATAGATAGCATTACAAAAATAATTCAAACAACTCTGACCGGTCCTCCATCACGAGGGCCGGTCACTTTTTTTATCTCCCCCCCCACCTGTTGCTTCAACGCAGCCAAACTCGCACTGCTGTCAGCCTCACGCCGCTGTCTGCTTCACGCCGCTGCCTGCTTCAAGCCGCTGCCTCAGTCACGCACTACGGATGCTTTATACCCGCTTGCCGGGGCTTTTTTTAACATAAATTTGCGCGCCCACTCATTTATTTTCCGTAAATTTGCCTATTATGTAACTGTTGAAATTTTATTCTTACCTAATTCAATCACATGAAATATCTGTCACTCCTGTCGCTCGCGCTCCTTACCGCACCTTTTACACTTGCCGACGAGCCGGCAACCAAAACCGATGCACCTGCTGCCGACGCTCCGGCCGACTCCGTAGTCGAGCCGGTTAAATTCCGCTTTACTGACGTCAAAGTAATCCCTACAACCTCGGTTAAAGACCAGAACAAGTCAGGCACTTGCTGGTGTTTTGCTTCAACCTCATTCATGGAAGATGAAATAGTGCGCAACGGAGGCGACTCACTCGACCTCAGCGAAATGTTTACCGTGCGCCAATGCTATCTTGAAAAGGCCGACCGCTATCTGCGCATGGATGGTAAAATCAATTTTGCAGCCGGCGGTAGCGCCATTGATGTGCCTTATATTTGGGAAAAATATGGTGCAGTGCCTGAGTCGGTTTATCCCGGCATTAAATATGGAGAGGACAAGCACGTTCATGCCGAGCTCGATGCCGTGCTCAAGGGGTATCTCGACGGAGTGCTCCGTAACGGGAATCGCCGCTACTCCACTGCCTGGCGTCAAGGCCTCGAAGGCATTCTCGACGCCTATTTAGGCGCTTATCCGGCTTCATTTGAAGTAAATGGCAAAACCTATACACCCCGTAGCTATGCCGACCACCTGGGCCTCACAACCGGCGACTATGTGCCCTTGACTTCATTCTCGCACCACCCCTTCTATACCAAATTCGCAATGGAAGTGGCCGATAACTGGCTTTGGGCTGATTACTACAATCTCCCCCTCGACGAATTCAAGGCCGTTATCGACAACGCCGTAGAGCAGGGTTATCCCATTGTGTGGGCAGCCGACGTCAGCGAAGGTGGCTTCAAATGGACTGAAGGCTTTGCCGTTATGCCCGTTCCAACCGACGAGAAGTCGCTCGAAGGCACAGAGCTTTCGCGCTGGGTGAAAATGAGCGATAAAGACCGTGCAAACAAGCAGTTTGACGTTCATGGCCCTTGCAAGGAAATCACCGTAACGCAAGAGTCGCGCCAGAAAATGTTTGACCGTCACGAAACCACCGACGACCATGGTATGGAAATCGTAGGTTATGCCAAAGATCAGGAGGGCAACCGCTTCTATAAAGTCAAAAACTCATGGGACACCAACCAAGTCTACGATGGCTTCTTCTACGTTTCAGAGCCCTATCTTTTGGCTAAAACCATTGACATCTACGTTCATCGCGACGCCATTCCCAAAGATATTCGCAAGAAATTGAAGCTTTGATTGCTGCTAAAATTGCGCAATCAAAAATAAATGCTTAACTTTGCAGCAGTAATCCCGCAGAAATTCCCGCTTCATTGACGGGCGTCTGCTGCAAGGTTATCGCTAAAGCGCACGTGGCGTAATTGGTAGCCGCGTCAGACTTAGGATCTGATACCTTACGGTGTGGGGGTTCGAGTCCCTTCGTGCGCACCTTTCGTAACGCCCTCTTGGTCGGCTGACCAAGAGGGCGTTGCTGCATAAAAGCTATAGCACCGGGCGTCCGCGATAAGGGCGCTTGCGGTCAATTTTGAATGTTGAATCGGCAGAGCGGATGCATCTTAGGGGGAAATTCTCGTAGTTTTAACGTTAATTTGGGTAGGTGGGCTAAATTATTGCCCGTGCAGGGGGCTATATTTGCACTATAATCAAAAACTTATAGTGAGAACAAATAATTAATAGCCTCGTATGAAAACAATATCTCTTTCCGATCGACTTTTTGCCACAATCACTCTCTTTGGTCAAACTTTAGCCAACATTTCAGTGCAAGGCGTTACTTCTATGAAGGAAATCATGGCACGCTTGGTCGAGACAATCGGCACGGAATTGCCTCGTATGTCACGTCTGACGCTTCGTAATGCTTCGCAGGGGTGGATGTTCACTTCCACAATTACCGGCGCTCCACAGGCTTCTATGCGCGTTAATTGTGCGGTTGCCTCGTCGGCGGTTAGCGAAGCTGAAGCAACCCAATTGACTCTCACGTTTTGAAAATACGGCTTCACTTATTGTTATCACTCCCCATATTTCGGGCTAATCAAGTCTTACAGATCGCTTAATCGACGGTCCGTAAGACTGTTTTTTTAGCAATGCTGAGTCAGCCGAGGACTACGTCGAGTATCATCATCATCAAAAAGCCGATTGCAAAGCCGATAGTGCCCAGGTTGGAGTGGGCGCCCTCCTGTGTCTCGGGAATTAATTCTTCGACCACCACATAGAGCATAGCGCCGGCTGCAAACGCGAGCAGGTAGGGCAATATAGGCACGATTATGGAGGCAAGCAAGATGGTCAGAAGAGCGCCGATTGGCTCGACAATACCGCTGAGTGTGCCTATAATGAATGATCTGCGACGAGAATTTCCGGCGCTTCGCAAAGGCATCGACACGATTGCTCCTTCAGGAAAATTCTGTATTGCGATACCGATAGCGAGTGCAATCGCGCCGGCCATGGGCATATAGGAATTGTGGGTCAGCGCGCCTGCAAAGGCAACACCAACAGCCATTCCCTCGGGGATATTATGCAGAGTGACGGCAAAGACGAGTTTCGATGTGCGTGAGAGTCGCGATTTCGGCCCTTCGCTATGATCACTTTCTATGTGCTGGTGTGGAACAAGTGTGTCAAGCGACAGCAGAAAAACAATACCTATTATAAATCCAACCGCAGCCGGTACAACACTCATTATACCATGTTTGCCCGTCATTTCGATGGATGGAATTATGAGCGACCACACCGACGCAGCCACCATTACGCCTGCCGCAAACCCGACAAGTGTTTTCTGAAGGCGCGGAGCAAACTGTTTCTTCATCAGAAACACGCATGCGGCTCCGAGGGTGGTGCCGATAAAGGGGAGAAGCAGACCGATTATTACGTTGTTCATATAGAAATAACACTATTGTCAGGCGAGATGTTTTTATGAGCCTTGTATAGAAAGACTTTTACCGTCAATGGATAAATGAAACAAGCGGGGCGCATCTAAAAACGATGCGCCCCGCTATGGATTATTCAGGAGGGGAATTTAACCCCTGTGCCTTAAAAATTATTGTTCGTTGGATTTCTCTACTTCGCCTACCATCGGGTCAACGCCCCATTGTTGTTGAGCGAGACGGCGGTAGTTGTTGTAGCGCCAGCGAGCGTTTTCTTTGGCGGCGTCGAAGAGTTCCTGAGCTTCGGCGGGATATTGCTTAGCCATGGCGGCGTAGCGCACTTCGCCTTTGAGGAAGTCTTCAAACTTATCCCAATCGGGGGCTTTAGAGTCGAGCGAGAAGGGGTTCTGGCCTTGTTCTTCGAGGGCGGGGTTGTAGCGCCAGAGGTGCCAGTAGCCGCAAGCAACTGCTTTAGCTTCCTCTTCTTGTGAGTGACCCATACCGGCTTTCAGACCGTGGTTGATACAGGGAGAATAAGCGATGATGATTGAGGGACCGTCGTAGGCTTCAGCTTCGCGGATTGCTTTGAGAGTTTGAGCGTTGTCAGCACCCATTGCCACTTGAGCAGCGTAAACGTAGCCGTAGGTGGTAGCGATCAAGCCGAGGTCTTTTTTGCGGATGCGTTTGCCTGAAGCAGCGAATTTGGCGATAGCGCCGAGAGGAGTTGCTTTAGAGGCTTGGCCGCCGGTGTTAGAATACACTTCGGTGTCGAGCACGAGGATGTTGACGTTTTCGCCTGAAGCGAGCACGTGGTCAAGGCCGCCGAAGCCGATATCGTAGGCAGCGCCGTCGCCGGCGATGATCCATTGAGAGCGGCGAGTGATGAAGCCTTTGAGATTTACGATGCCTTTGCAGATGTCGCAGCCGCAAGCTTCGCAGAGGGGCACGATTTTATCGGCAACCTGACGAGTGATGGCAGCGTCGGTGCGGTTGTCGAGCCATTGTTGAGCGAGCTCTTTGATTTCGGCGGGGCAATCGTTACATTCGGTAGCGGCTTGCATCAATGAGGCAAGGCGTTCAACCATTTTCTTGTTGGCGATAACCATGCCGAGACCAAATTCAGCGAAATCCTCAAAGAGTGAGTTACCCCAAGCGGGACCGTGGCCGGCAGCGTTGGTGGTGTAAGGAGTTGAGGGGACTGAGCCTGAGTAGATTGATGAGCAACCGGTTGCGTTAGCCACCATTTCGTGGTCGCCGTAGAGCTGGCTGACGAGTTTAACGTAAGGAGTTTCACCGCAACCGGAGCAAGCGCCTGAGAACTCAAAGAGGGGAGTTGCAAACTGCGAGTTCTTAACGTTGGCTTTAACGTCGATGAGGTCTTGTTTTGAAGCAACGTGTTTAACGCAGTAGTCCCATTCTTCCTGTTTGGGAAGCTGAGTTTCGAGGGGCTTCATTTCGAGAGCTTTAACGCCTTTCTTACCGGGGCAAACGTCAACACAGTTGCCGCAACCCAAGCAGTCGAGCACGTCAACAGCCTGAATGAATTTCATGCCGGCAAATTGTTTGCCGATAGCGGGGATAGCGCCATTTTCAGCGATGCCTGAGGCGGCCATTTCGTCGGCGTCGAGCACGAACGGACGGATAGCAGCGTGAGGACAAACGTAGGCACATTTGTTACATTGGATACAGTTGTCGGCAATCCATTGGGGAACGAATGAGGCAACGCCGCGTTTTTCGTAAGCGGCAGTGCCTTGTTGCCAAGTGCCGTCTTCGATACCCACGAAGTCAGAAACTTTGAGCAAGTCGCCATCCTGAGCGTTGATGGGGCGAACGAGTTTGTTGATGAATTCGGGGTCGTCGTTAGCAACTTCGGTTTCAACAGTGAGGTTGCTCCATGCGGGGTCGATGTCGAGGCGGTGGTATTCGCTGCCACGGTCAACGGCTGCATAGTTTTTGTCAACGATATCCTGACCTTTCTTGCCGTAAGATTTAACGATGAATTTCTTCATCTGCTCAACGGCCAGATCAACGGGGATAACCTCGGTGATACGGAAGAAAGCACTTTGGAGAATAGTGTTGGTGCGGTTACCAAGGCCGATTTCCTGAGCGATTTTGGTTGCGTTGATGTAGTAAACGGTGATGTTGTGGTCAGCAAAGTATTTCTTAACTTTGTTGGGGAGGTTTTTGGCGAGTTCCTCACCTTCCCAGATGGTGTTAAGAAGGAAAGTGCCGCCGTCGCGAAGGCCGCGGGTAACGTCGTACATGTGGAGGTAAGCCTGAACGTGGCATGCCACGAAGTTAGGAGTGTTTACCAGATATGTAGAGCGGATGGGCTCGTCGCCGAAGCGGAGGTGAGAGCAGGTGTAACCGCCTGACTTTTTAGAGTCGTAAGCGAAGTAAGCCTGGCAATATTTGTCGGTGTTGTCGCCGATAATCTTGATAGAGTTTTTGTTGGCACCTACCGTACCGTCAGCGCCCAAGCCGTAGAATTTAGCCTCGTAGATGCTCTTGCCGCCGAGAGCCATAGCGGGTTTGGGGGGAAGAGAAGTGAATGTAACGTCGTCGATGATGCCCACGGTGAAGTGGTCTTTGGGCAAGGGGAGGGCGAGGTTTTCAAACACTGAGATGATTTCGGCGGGAGTGGTGTCTTTAGAAGCCAAGCCGTAGCGGCCGCCAACAATCATGGGGGCGTCGGCTTTGCCGTAGAAGCACTCTTTAACGTCGAGATAGAGAGGTTCGCCGGTTGCGCCGGGTTCTTTGGTGCGGTCGAGCACGGCAATGCGTTTTGCAGTTGCGGGAACAGCAGCAAGGAAGTGCTTGGCTGAGAAGGGGCGATAGAGGTGAACAGAAACCAAACCGACTTTTTCACCTTTCTCGGTCAAGTGGTCGATGGCTTCTTGAGCGGCTTGGGTAACTGAGCCCATAGCGATGATAACGCGGTCAGCGTCGGGAGCGCCATAGTAGTTGAACAAGCCGTATTTGCGACCGCAGATAGCGGAGATTTTGTTCATGTAGTCCTCAACGATGTCGGCCACAGCTTCATATTGCTTGTTGCAAGCTTCACGGTGTTGGAAGAACACGTCGCCGTTTTCAGCCATACCGCGGGCTACGGGAGCGTCGGGAGTGAGGGCACGGCGACGGAAGTCGGCCAATGCTTCGTGGTCGAGGAGGGGAGCGAGGTCGTCAGTTTCGAGCATCTCGATTTTCTGGATTTCGTGAGATGTACGGAAACCGTCGAAGAAGTTAACGAAGGGGATACGGCTCTTGATGGTTGCCAAGTGGGCCACGCCGGCCAAATCCATAACTTCCTGCACCGAGCCTTCAGCGAGCATGGCGAAGCCGGTCTGACGCACTGACATAACGTCTTGATGGTCGCCGAAGATAGAGAGGGCGTGAGAGGCGATTGTACGAGCCGAAACGTGGAACACGCAGGGCAATTGCTCGCCGGCAATTTTGTACATATTTGGAATCATCAGCAACAAGCCTTGAGAGGCAGTGTAGGTGGTGGTCAGCGCACCGGCTTGCAGAGAGCCGTGAACGGCGCCGGCAGCGCCACCTTCTGATTGCATTTCCTGAACGAGGACGGTTTCACCGAAGATGTTTTTGCGGCCTGCAGCAGCCCATTCGTCAACATATTCAGCCATAGTTGAAGATGGGGTGATGGGGTAGATTGCGGCCACTTCGCTAAACATGTAGGAGATGTGGGCGGCAGCCTGGTTGCCATCACAGGTCAAGAATTTTTTTTCTTTACTCATAATTTTGAAAAATTCTTTGATTGGTTATAGAGTGAGTATATTGTGTTTTCGTTGTTGGGTAGCGCCGTTGGCGGCGGCGCTCGGTCAATAACGTTTACAGGCCCGGATACAGCAAGCCCATAATTAATGGCGAAGTTAGTGATTTTCGCCCACATAGCCAAAAGGTTGCCCAAAAAATCGCTATTTGAGCAAGAAAAAAACTGTTTTTTAACATATAGGCTCTTTGACATGAGCGAAAAAATCCCGCCGCTCGGGGTGAGAGCGGCGGGATGAGATA
>CAMWUH010000046.1 GCA_947177325.1 uncultured Bacteroidales bacterium | reverse complement strand
CCTCTGCACTGCTTCGAGAAGCGTCGGCCGACAGACGCTTGTTTGATTTTGTCGATGCCACCTTTGCCTTGATTTCAAGTGGAGGAAATATGCCCAACTTGCCCATAGCATATTTGATTGGAATGATGTCGTTTATAGGCATCGAGCCTGATTCTCGACTATATCGCCCGGGCATGTTTTTTGACTTTTCCGGAGGCACATTTACCCCCGAACCTCCTATGAGCGGCCGATGGCTTGAGCGCGACGAGAGCCACATAGCGGCTCAGTTGCTTCGCATGAATTACCGCAATATGGCCAAGTTCAGGTTTAACCGCGAGCAGCGAGCATCCCTCATTGACCGACTGCTCGATTATTATACAATCCACTTCACCCCCATGCTCTCACTCCGCACCCTCCCGGTGCTCCATCAACTCTTTGACTGACGTTCTCCCGTTTTTAACTCTCTTCGCTCCCTCTGCGCCTCTGCGAGAGACTATTTCCTCGCGTAGCTTGCCACGGGGTGGCATAAACCGGGTTAACCGCGGACGCAAGCCCGTGGACGATAACCGCCTCCACCACGTGCTCGGGACGGGCGCCACTTTATAAAAAAACAGAGCCGATATTCCCGATACAGTTATCGTCGTGCCAGTTCGTCGGCGCAGATTTGCATGAAATCGGCTTCATATTGGCCCGGGTTGGCGAGCACATATTCAAGTTGCTCTGCTGTCAGTGTGCGGGCATACTCAATCAACTGTAGTGTGTAGGGGTCAACTTGGGGTTGCTGAACATCAGTGGGCACATAAGGCATTTGAGGAGCTGCTTGTTCAGGCTGCTGATAAGTCTGCTCAGGTTGTTGATATGCCTGCTCAGGTTGTTGATAGGTCTGCTCGGTTTCGACATAAATAACCTCCTCGCCGTCGTTACCTTCAATGGCGGCTGCTTCGCGGGCAGTCCTAAACCATCCCTTGATGGTAAAAATAGAGCCTATGAGGAAAGCAACGCAGATACCGATGAAAATTACTCGGTAAACTGTTGAAAAATCGTTGTCGAGGTAATCATAATAATATGAGGTTTTCAACATTGACTGTCGGGCAATCAGGAGGATAATGAAGCCAGCTCCCAAACCAATCATCGAAACGAGGTAGCCGCGTCGGGCCTCGGCTGCGCCGTCAAAATATTCGCTTAGTTTGCCGCAGGCAATCATTGCAACTGCATAGAATGCAATGGCAAAAAGGAAAACAACGAATTCGGCAGGGACAGAGGTATATGGGCTAATAAGGGTTCCCAGAGCCAGGAACAAAACCAAAAGGGCAGGGAGTGCCATTATAAAGTCAATACCCAGCGTAATGGCCGGCCCGGTGCTGACACTTCGCTCTTTCAATGGTTTGACCAAACCGAAACTCCCTATTATGGAGAGAATTACCCCAACCAATATGGGAACGAAAGTGAAAAAGATCATAGCGCCGAGGACGTCTTCCGGCCAGTCTTCAATCTCCGTAGCAACGAGACCTTCAACTAACAGGAGAATAAACATTGGTATTAAAATCAGCAGTGAGCCGACTCCGAGAAGCGTAAATTTTGATTTCATCTGAAAATAACGGATCGTTTGTTAAGTGATATGTTTGATTTGCGAAATATATGACCGTGGTTAAGTAATTTTGTAAAAACAAAGGTAGTGCAATAAATGCGAAGTTACAAACTTTTTTGTAACTTTGTGGTGGTCCTATTTGTTATTGTATCAGGACTTCCCTGAAGCCTTCCCGTTTTTTTTACGCTAATGCCTCTCAACTATTGATTATGAAAGATATGATTATAAATCAGGAGTCATCAGAGAAAGCCGTGCTCGTTGGCTTAGTGACTCCCCGACAAAACGAGCAAAAGGTAAATGAATATCTCGACGAACTCGAGTTTCTGGCTGATACGGCCGGAGCTGTTACGGTGAAACGTTTCACCCAGAAGGCTGATTATCCTAACTCGCGTACCTTTGTGGGAAAGGGCAAATTGCAGGAAATCAAAGACTATGTGGAGCAAAACGAGGTGGGCATGGTGATTTTCGACGATGACTTGTCGACCAAGCAAGTGTCGAACATTGAGCGCGAATTGCAGGTGAAAATCCTCGACCGTACGACCCTTATCCTCGACATTTTCGCAAAGCGAGCTCAAACTGCCAATGCCAAAACTCAGGTTGAATTGGCACAATATCAATATCTTCTGCCACGACTGACGCGAATGTGGACTCACTTGGAACGCCAGCGAGGCGGTATCGGTATGCGTGGCCCCGGTGAAACCCAGATTGAAACTGACCGCCGTATAATCCTCGACAAGATTTCGCGACTGAAAGAGGAACTTGCCGCTATCGACAAGCAAAAATCGATGCAACGCAAAAACCGAGGCAAGCTGACCCGCGTGGCCTTGGTCGGCTACACCAACGTGGGTAAGTCTACGCTGATGAACCTGTTGAGCAAGAGTGAGGTATTTGCCGAAAACAAGCTTTTTGCCACTCTCGATACAACTGTTCGTAAGGTAGTTATCGACAATTTGCCTTTCTTGCTGACCGACACGGTAGGGTTTATCCGCAAATTACCTACCCACCTGGTCGACTCGTTCAAGTCAACGCTCGATGAGGTGCGTGATGCCGACATTCTGGTTCACGTCGTTGACATTTCTCACCCCGGATTTGAGGAGCAAATCGAGGTTGTTAACAAAACTCTAAATGAGGTGTGCGATGCAAAGGATAAGCCAATGATAATGGTGTTTAACAAAATCGATGCTTTCAGCTACAAGCCGAAGGATGAGGATGACCTTACCCCGCGCACTCGCGAAAATATTTCGCTTGAGGAACTTAAGGAAACTTGGATGAGCCGAATGGCCGACAACTGCGTGTTTATTTCGGCCAAAACAGGCAAAAACATCGACGAGTTCAAACACAAACTTTACGAAATGGCCAAGGCTATCCACTTGGAGCGCTTCCCCTATAACGACCTGCTTTATCAAACTTACGACGCTGATGAGCTCGCCAACACCGACAATGCCGATGAGTGATCAAGTTAAGGCCGCCCCTTTGGCCGGCTCCCCCAATGCCATAATGCAATGGCCACAGTTGCTGAGCGATTTGCGCCTGGGGCTGGAAGACTACAACGATCCCCGTAGAGGTTCGCGCAGCGATTTTCAGCGTGACTACGACCGGTTAGTGTTCTCGTCGCCGTTTCGCCGATTGCAGAACAAGACACAGGTTTTTCCGCTTCCGGGCAGTATTTTTGTGCACAACCGCCTTACCCACAGCATGGAGGTGGCCTGTGTTGGCCGCTCATTGGCGATGGACGTGGTGGCCGGATTGAAAGCACGGTATTCTGACAAGGAATGGGTAGGAAAGCTCGACGCAATACCCGAAATCGTGGCAGCAGCCTGTTTAGCCCATGATTTGGGTAATCCGCCGTTTGGCCACTCGGGCGAAAAAGCAATCTCAACATATTTCTCCGAGGGGGAAGGGCGCCGGTTGCGAAACTTGCTTTCCGAGGAGCAGTGGGCCGACCTTATCCACTTCGAAGGCAATGCCAACTCATTCCGAGTGTTGACTCATCGCTTTAAAGGTCGTCGACCCGGAGGATTTGCAATGACTTACCCCACTTTGGCCTCGATAGTGAAATATCCGTTTGAGTCAACGTTGGCGGTTAAAGCCAATAAATTCGGTTTTTTTAGCTCGGAGCGTGAGCAGTTTACGCGTATTGCCGACTCTCTGGGCCTCCTCCGGGTGGCCGAACCGGAAGGCCGTGAACACCGGGTGCGCCACCCGCTGGTTTATTTGGTTGAGGCTGCCGACGATATTTGCTATGAGGTGATGGATATTGAGGACGCTCACAAACTCAAAATCCTATCTACTGCCGAAGTGATCGACCATCTGCTCAACTTCTTTAATGCCGACCGTCGAAGCCACATTGAGCGTGTTATGGCCGATGTTGTCGACCCTAACGAGAAGATAGTTTATCTGCGCTCATGTGTAGTCGGCGTGTTGGTTGACCGCTGTGTAGAGCTGTTTCTTGAAAATGAGGAAAAGATATTGCGTGGCCAGTTCAGCGGGTCGCTTCTGAGCAATATGCACTCGCGCGAGGGGGATGCCTATCACCGATGCAACGAAATGTCGTGGAATAAAATCTATTGCGCCTCTGATGTGGTTGATATCGAATTGGCCGGTAACCAAATCGTCACCTTCTTGCTTAGCAAACTGATCGGCGCGGTTATGTCGCCTGAGCTGAATTATTCCCGTCTGTTGCTTTCAAAATTTCCGAAGCAATACGACGTTGATGCTCCTGATGTTTACGGTAAAATTCAATCGGTGCTCGACCATGTTTCTGCCATGACCGATGTCTACGCCCTCGACCTTTATCGTAAGCTCAACGGCATGAGTTTGCCCGCCGTGTAGATGTTACCAGCCGCCGGAGGCTCCGCCGCCACCGGTGCTGCCGCCACCAAAGCTGCCTCCTCCGAAGCCACCGCCTCCGCCGAAACCGCCTCCGCGACCAAAGCCCGGACCTACGACCACAACCGGTGTGGCCACTTTGGCTATGCGATAGAGACGCTGACGATTGTTGTTGCAATTGAAACAGTGATAATTTTTTGCGCCCACACCCTCGGCTGAGGTGGTGGGTTGCTTGACTACTTGATTGCTTTGAAGCATCTCAGCGCGAGCGCCGCACTTGGGGCACACCTCGTAGTGGCTGTTGGGGTTGACGTAGGGGTAGATGGCTGTTGTGTTGCAATTGTCGCAGAGCCACACGTCGTAGTCAACCGAGTTAAGCTGCTCCTCGCGGTCCTGAGCGGGAGTGAGGAAATCATTGTCGTGCACCTCGTCGATGAGCCGCATCATGTGGTTGCAGTTAGGGCAGAAGGGGGTTGAACGGCGTACTTTTTTCATCAGCCATCGGAGCAATAGCCAGGCAATGCCCGGGAGCAACAGGAAGCCAAACGTTGTCATAGCGCAAGGCACCGAGAGCTTTTGCAGACGGCTGTAACGGAGATGCCGCTCATCTTTCTCCGAGCCGATATATACACCAAACACTATGAGCAGCATGATACAGAGCACCACGCCCGATATGGTCAGATAGATTTTGAAAATATGGGTTTCGGTTTTGCGGCTAACGTTGTTCTCATATTTTGATAGAATTTCTTCTCGAGCTTCAGGCTTGGTGAGAATGTCGGCCACGGCTTGGGCGCTTAATGATGCGGCTGAGTCGATGTCGTCTTGCTTCATGTTAGGCACAATGATGTTGCGGATAATTCGGGAGCAGTAAGCGTCGGGGAGCACTCCTTCGAGGCCATAGCCGGTGCGAACAACCGCTTTACGGTCGCCGAGCGAAAAGAGAATGAGCAGGCCGTTGTCCTTATCATTTTTGCCGATTCCCCATGCTTCAAACAGCTTTGTGGCGTATAGGTCGGGGTCCATGCCGTCGCAATTGTCAACGATTACCATAGCGGGCTCGGCTGAGGTCTGGCGCATTATGGACGTCAGCACGGAGTCAGTTTTAGCCAACGCAGAGGAGGAGAGCGCACCGGAGGGGTCTGATGTGAGGCGGGTGCTGTCGGCCAGATGCACGTTAGGGATATCTTTGATTGCGATGGCTTGGGCCGAAACCGAAGCGATTGCACATATAATATATAAGAGGAGGCGTTTCATAAATCTTGTTATAGTTGGAGAGGGGAGTGGTTAGCGTATCCAGGTCTGAGGGTTTTCTTTTCTGACATTAGAGGGGTTGGCTCCATTGCGGATTTCGAAATGGAGCACTGAGCGATTGTCGTCGTCAGTGTCGACGTAGACGGAGCCTAAGGCTTGCCCTTTCTTGACGGTGTCACCCTTCTTTACTGAAAGTGAGCCGAGGTTGGCATAGACTGTCACGTAGTCGCCATGGCGCACTACTACAACATTGGTAACCTGGTCGGGACAGAACACGGCCGATACTTTACCGTCGTAAACGCAGCGAACTGTTGCTCCGCGTGTTGTTTGAATGTCGATGCCTGCATTGTCGATTTCGAGGTTGGGATAGGCCGGGTGACGTTGACGCCCGAATGGTTTCACCACGGTGTAGCGCCCGTCAACTGGAGCAGGGAGTTTGCCTCGCGATGAGGCAAATGTTGCGCCTACCTCAACTGCCGCAGGGGGAGTTGTCGGCACATTGTTCATTGCCAATTCTCCTGACGGCTGAGCCGGTTGCGAGGCTTTTGGCTTCGTTTCGGTCTTTGCGGGTTTATCTTTCGATTTCTTCGATTTGTCGTCGGTTATGTCCTTCTGTTGGTTGGCTTTTGCCTGCTCCGCCCGGCGCTGACGTTCCAATTCGGCCTGGCGCTGACGCTCGAGCTCGGCCTGGCGTTGACGCTCGGCTTCGGCTGCACGTCGCTGCTCTTCGGCAATGATGCGGTTAAGCTCGGCATCTAATCGGGCTGCTTTGGCCTGCTGGTCTTTGAGCACTTGATGGAGCTGCTTGTCGCGAGAGCGGAGGTCGGTGATGAGTTTGTCGGCTTGAGCTTTGTGGGTTTTCAGCGCAGCCTGGCGCTCCACGAGCTGCGAGGCAGCGTGGCGAGCCTCATCGGCAAGAGTGTCGAGGTAGAGCTTACGGTCGTCGAGCAGAGCCACTACCTCGGCTATTTCATCGGCTCGGCGCAATCGCCAGTTGGCGAATTGGTTGAGGGCTCTAACTCGGCGGAAAGCCTGCATGAAAGAGTCAGCAGAGAATAGAAATTGCAGTTTTGAGGTCTCGCCACGGTTAACGCGAGCGCTGCGTAGCGAGGTAATCAAGGCGCTTCGCAGATTGTCGAGGCGCTCGGTGAGTTGGTTGATAGAGTCGGTCACTACAACTGTAGCGCTGTCGATTTCTGCAATGCGATTGTTAAGCACCGAGATGGAATCATCGCAGAGCTTGATTTGGCCTTCAACCAGGTTGAGCTGATTGAGTTGGTTGGTGATTTGACGATTGGTGGCTTTGATTTGCTCATCGGTTTGCTGCATGAGCTTGGCATTTTGCTTCTGCTGTTGCTTGATTGACTGGGATGTGACCGGCTGAGCAGCTTTGCTCTGCTTCTTTTTGGGCTTTGCGGCTTCAACAGAGCCGGCAGCCAAAAGGATGGCTATGAGTAGAGTGATGAAATGTTTCATTGCTAATCAATTGATTTGATGAAACCTGAGAGGTCGATTGGTTGATAGCCGTAAGGACGCGAGGATGGTATGCCATTGCCGACGTTCCACTTCACGCTGCCGAAATTCCAGCGTAGCGACAGGTCGACAGAGGTTTTCCCTACTTTAGTGGCCAGTCGAGCCATTTGGCTGAAAGTACCGGCTGATGTGACTGCCGGGTCGGAGTAGACGAGTGCTACGGCCGATGAGTTGATTGTGGCTTGGAGACGCTCCAGGCCGTTATCGGCATTGAAGATAAAAGAGTAGGCGGTGTTGTGGATTTTCTTTGAGGGAGTGGCCGACCACTTGCCGCCGGCCAGATGAGCTAAACGGAATTTGCTCGCCGATGCGAGTGATAGCTCGGCGTTGCCGTTGATGAAAGGGCGGCCGAGTAGAGCGTCCTGAATGTCGGCTACTGTAATGTCTGCTTCGTGCAAGGTTTCAGCCACCGGGAGGGCGATTTGGCGTCGATGAAATTTGTCAAGTATGATAAGGGAGTCGGCAGTCAGGTGGAGGGTTGCCACTTCAAGGCCGAGCATACGCATCGACATATATATTTGTTCGTTTCTGACCATGTAGGCACGCCCTGAGATATTGAATTTCTCGGGAGCCGTAATCGACAGCTTCACGGGCACTTGCAGTTGCTCCCATTCTCCTGAGTTGGCTACGGCTTGGTCAAATGCGGCTTTGAGCGATGCAACTGACTCAGATTTGTTTTCGCCGTCGACACTCTTGCGCGATGAGCCGCAACTTGAGGCAATCAGCAGCATCAGGAGAGTTATCAGCAGCAGCGAGTAGTGGCTAAATGTTTTCGGAGTGGCAGAGGCGGTAAGCTTCATTGGTGCGACGTGGTGTGTGGTGTTGGGTTATTTATAGAGGAAAGTGCGGGCGGCGATTTTGCGATGTAGGAGCTTGTTGTCGGGGTCGAGCTCGCCGGCACGTTCCCAAAATTTCAAGGCTTCGTCGGGAAGCGAGTTAAAGAAATAGATGTCGCCCGCATGCTCGTAGACGTCGGCCGAATCATCTTCCAGGAAGGCAAGGGCGCGATCAATGTAGTCTTTCGCTTTTTTGTATTCGCCTTGCTTGAAAAGAATCCAGGCGTAGGTGTCGAGCTCGGTCGATGAAGTTGGCTTGGCGATGATGGTTTCGTAGCTGAGCTTCTCGGCTCGGTCGAGGTCACCTCCCGAGAGGGTGATGAAGTAGGCGAGATTGTTTTTTGCCATAAGATTGGTCGGGTCAAGCTCTATGGCCTTTTCGTAGTAGTTGAGGGCAGCGATGGTATCGCCGGCCGATGAGGTCATATCGCCTATGGAGGTGATTAATGAGCTTCGTCGGCTTTGATCGGTAGAGTCAACGAGCTCCAATGCGCGGGTAAATGATTGGATGGCTTCGGGGTAACGCTTGAGTTGGGCAAGTCCGTACCCCTCCATAGTTGGAAATATGTCGTTGGCAGGGAACTGTTGGGCGGACTCTTGAGCATGCTTGACTGCTTCGGCCGGTTTCTCGGCCATGAGCAGGGTTTGTTCGATGGCAACGAGATTGTCGGGGTCGTCAGGCTCGATGTAGGCGAGCATTTTAAGCTGCTCTGTAGCTCCGTTGTAGTCCTCGATGAGGTAGAGATAGGAGCTATAGAGACGTCGGAGCTCGGCATCGCGATTGTTACGCTCGGTCATTAGAGCGAACAGGCGGTTGATGCGTGGATGTTGAAGAGAGTCTTGGTAGAGCTCGGCAACATAGTTGCGTATATATTCGTTTTTGTCGGCAGTGGGGAGGTCGGAATTAGCGAGCATGTCGAAGATGTCGCGGTCGAAAGCGGCACTGTCGCCCAATATGTCGTTGAGTTGGGCGCGGGCCACGAGCAGTTGGCCGTTGACGGGGTCGATTTCAATGCCTTGATTGTAGAAAATCATGGCGGAGTCGAGCTTGTTCATGTGTTGAAACACTTCGCCGGCAATGCTGAAAGCGTTAGGGTCGCGAGGATTTTCGGCTATCAGAGCCTTGATAGCATTGACCGACGCGAGAGTGTCACCGATTGATGAGGCGAGGGAGGCCTTGGTGTAGGCCGTCATGTAGGTGATGCCTGAGGTGGTTTCGATGCGGTCAACAATGTCGAGGGCTTTGCGAATATTGGTAGAGTCGCGTCGTGAAGCGAGGTTGTTGGCTTGATTGAAGAGAATAGTAGGGTCGGCCGGATAGATGGAGTCGAGTTTTTGCCACACCCACAGTGCATCATCGGGACGATTCAAGCGCTCGGCGATTTTGGCAAAGAGCGAAGCCGACACTTTATCGCTCACCGATGAGCTGACGTAGCGCTTCATCAGGTCGTAGCCTTTAGGACTGTTGCTGAGGGTCATGTAGAGGAAGCCGAGGTCAAAGCCGAGGTATTCTTGCGAGGGGTCGAGATTGTAGGCCCGCTCCAGCAACTGCATATAGAGGGTTGGATTGCCGAGAGCTTTTTGTCGCTCTGCTTCGAGGTAGAGGTAGTCGGCCTTTGCGCGAGTAGATTGCGTGGCATCGGGCTTCTTGGCGAAGGCCGGCAGGAGCATTAGAGCGATGGTGAGTAGTATGGAAAGTCGCTTGAGCATAAAAAGTTTTTGGAAGTCAGATAGTCAATGTGGTGTAGTGGCGTGGAGGTGAGAAAGACGTGGCGGGGATTAGAGCCAAACCGGGGGAGCTGACTGCGCTATTCAGTGCCGGTGTGTCCGAAACCGCCGTCGCCACGCTCGGTTGAGTCGATGCGCTCCACGGAGTTCCATTTCACGCGCTCGTAGGCGGCGATTACCATTTGGCAAACGCGCTCGCCGTCGTTGATAGTGAAAGGCTGATTTGACTGATTGAGCAATATCACCTTGATTTCGCCGCGATAGTCGCAGTCGATGGTGCCGGGAGAGTTAGCGATTGTGATGCCATATTTGAGGGCCAGGCCGCTTCGGGGACGTATTTGACATTCGTAGCCTTGCGGCAGCTGCATATAAAGGCCGGTGGGCACGAGAACGCGCTCACCCGGGTTCAACACTATAGGCTCTTGCAGATAGGCTCTTACATCCATTCCTGCGGCTCCGGGAGTTTCATAAGCGGGCAGGGGATGGTGGGAGCGATTTATGATTTTAACGTCTAATTCAGTCATTGTACAGGGGTGGTGTTAAAGTGATGGTTAATTCCAACTAACAAAAATAGCAATTTTTCGTGTAAAACTCAAAAAGGGGGTTTCGATTTTAATGTTTTTTTGAAAAAAGCGTTAACTTTGCAGTCGCAAAATTCATCACACAATAGTTTTTTTACATTATGCTCAAAAAAATGCTTGCGCTTGCCACAGCCTCTCTCTTCACAATGGCTGCCGCAGCTTACTCGGTTACAGGTTCGGTAACCGACTCCGCCTCTGAACCGGAGGCTTTCGCCACTGTCAGGGTTTATCAGTCGACCGACTCCATAAAGCCTGTCTCAATGGGAATTACCGATGAAAACGGTCTTTTCAGTCAAACCCTTGATCGCCAGGGCGACTAA
>CAMWUH010000045.1 GCA_947177325.1 uncultured Bacteroidales bacterium | reverse complement strand
GGTCACCATAGCGCGAGAGTCGCGATAAGCAACCCGCCTGAGCACAACTGCTCGCGTCGAAGTAAATTCACTGTCGGCCATTGAGAGATTAAGGAGAGATTATTTCCCGGAGTCGGGAGTGTCGTCATCGGGGTTGTATTCCCACTCCATGTCGTCCCATTCACCCTCGTCTTCATCAAGCATTTGGCCAACGATTTCCTCATCTTCTTCCTCAACGGGAGCAGGCTCGAAAATGAATTCATCCTCTTCGCGAACACGATGGTGGCCGTCGAGCGGTCGGTGAGTGATAGGAATCTCTTCAATACGGTTACGGTCGTCGGTGATCTGACCCCACAAAATGTCTTTCAGCTCAGTCAATCCCTGGCCGGTAACGGCTGAGATGAATACATGAGGAATACCCTCAGGGAGAGTTTTGGAAATTTCATGCATAAGTTCCTCATCGAGCATATCGCTTTTCGATATGGCAAGCACTCGGGGCTTGTCCATCAACTGCGGGTTGAATTGCTCAAGCTCGTTGAGAAGCACTTGATATTGGGCGGCAACATCATCGGCATCAGCCGGCACCATAAACAGCAACACCGCGTTGCGCTCAATATGGCGCAAGAAACGCAAGCCAAGTCCTTTGCCCTCACTCGCTCCCTCAATAATACCGGGGATATCGGCCATCACAAACGAGCGGTTACCGCGATAAGCCACAATGCCAAGCTGCGGCTCCATTGTTGTGAAGGGGTAATCGGCAATTTTGGGTCGAGCCTCGGAAACGGCCGAGAGCAATGTTGACTTACCGGCATTAGGGAAGCCGACCAAACCTACATCAGCCAACAGTTTCAGCTCCAAGATTACCGACTTTTCTACTGCCGGTTCACCCGGCTGAGCATAGCGAGGAGTGCGATTAGTGGCCGATTTAAAGTGCCAGTTGCCAAGACCGCCACGACCGCCACGGAGCAATTTCACTTCCTGACCATCGTCAGTTACTTCGCAGAGATATTCGCCGGTTTCGGCATCAAATACCACGGTGCCACAGGGCACTTCAACAACTACATCGTCACCGTCTTTACCAAACGATCTGCCGCCGGAGCCGCTTTGACCGTTGCCGGCAAAGATGTGGCGACGGTAACGGAGCGGAAGAAGGGTCCACATATTGCGGTTGCCTTTCAAAATAATGTGGCCACCACGACCGCCATCACCACCGTCAGGCCCACCTTTAGGCACATATTTAGCACGATAGAAATGGCGCGAACCGGCGCCTCCTTTGCCCGAGCGGCAAAGCACTTTAACATAGTCAATAAAATTGGAATCTGCCATAATTAGTTGAGATAATGTACTGTGAGATAATAGTTTGCCTGTTTTATTGCTTATTGAGCAATTGCCGGGCATAGCTGAAGTCAGCCGGGGTGCCGATGTCGACCCAAGTGCCTTTGAGCGGGAAGCTGACCACTCTCTTTCCGGAGTTAATCGCTCGCTCTATCAAGTCAGGGGCGTCGAGGCGCTTATCAGGTTGTATCATATCTATAACGCTTTTATGGAGCAAATAGATGCCGGCGTTGGCATAAAAAGTGTAGGAAGGTTTCTCCTGAAGCGATTTTACTATTGTGCCATCCGTTTCCAAAATAGCATAAGGTACCTGCACGGTGTAGGGCACAGTAGCGATAGCAACATCGGCCTCTTGAGCAATCAAAAAGTCGAGCATCTCGGAAATGTCGATCGTAGTCAGCAAATCGCAGTTCATAACAACGATATAGTCAGACAATTCATCGACCATCATTGACAGAGCACCGATTGTGCCCAACGGTTGCTGTTCAACAATGCACTTTACATTGGAACCGGAAAAATGAGCTATCAGCTGCTCGGCCAAATATCGACAAGCCACGGTGATTCGCTCTATCCCGCTATTTCGCAGCCGCTCCACTACGTAGTCAATTATAGGTCGTCCGTTGATTTCGAGCAGAGGCTTGGGTGTGGTCAGGGTTGCAGGGCGAAGTCGCTCCCCTTTTCCCCCGGCCATAATCAGTGCGCTCACAGGAATTGGAGCGTGAAAATTACGCAAGTCAACCAAATCAATCAATTTTCCTTCAGCATCGACTATTGGAAGCAACTTTATGCCGCGAGCGAGTAAATCGTTGACCCGGCCTCGCTGAGGCAACGCTGACGACGTGATGCAATTGGATTGGACAGCCTCTGTGACAGGTGCTGACAGCGTAAGCCCCTTGAGGAGCGCACGACGGATATCGCCATCGGTAACAGTGCCGCGGAGGCGATTGTCGGTATCAACAACAACAATGGTCAAATTTCCATCCGTCAAGCTGTTAAGTCGCAGCAGTGCATCGCCAATAGTAGCTTCGGATGTAATGATATGATTATAGTTGGCAGTCATTTTTTAAAATTATTTCAGCAATTAGCAAGTCAAGCTTTGAGTCAATGTCGATACTCCTTTCGCGGGGCATCGGAGAAGGAATACGCCGCGGGAATTTTCCCATGGGCATTTTCCTGATTGATTCAGGGTTAATTACGTAAACAGCGCCGTTATATTCCCAAACCCGAGGGGCATCCTGTCGACGTGTAAGCAGTCCATCGCCTTTCGACACATGGAGATACCCTTCTGAATCGGTTTCAAAGGAGTTATAATAGGGATTGGCAGCGGCTTCGGTCACGGTTACTACCATATCTACGAGTGCGGGATTATAAAGAGCCAAAGCGGCATTGATATCTTCAGGGCGGCGGAGTGGAGAAGTGGGTTGGAGCAAAACTACCGCATCGTAGCAAATTCCGCGACGGTCGGCAAGATTCATGCCATCAAGAATAACTTCGCGCGAGCCGGCTGTGTCAGTGGCCAATTCAGGCGGTCGACGATAAGAGCAGTCGAGGCCATATAGCTCACTGACGGCGGCTATTTCGTCATCGTCGGTGCTTACAATCACTCTTTCTGCCGGAGCAACGGCGAGCGCTGCCCGGATGGTGTAAGCAATCAGTGGCTCACCGGCTAAAAGGGCAATATTTTTATGTGGGATGCCTTTGCTGCCGCCACGGGCCGGAATTATATAGATAGGGTTAACACTCATTTTGATATAGTGAAATCAATGTCGTGAAACTTTTTGGGGAGCAAACTTGATACATCGATATCAGTCAGCGTATCCACTATGGTTTTCACCGGGTCGACTCCCATATATGGATTGATGCGTTGCGATGCCTTCTCTTTCATCTCAGGGGAGAGAGCCAATGAAATAGCTTGGAAAATTTCGTCGGCCGAGTCGCCGCAATGAATCACCGACGCACCGGCTGTGCGGCCTCGCTGACGTATGCCGATATCTACCGTTGGAATACCGGCTGACGGCACTTCAACCAATCCGCTCGACGAGTTGCCTACTACCGCTTCAACATAGCTCAGAGCCGACAAATATCGCTCACGCCCAAGCGAAGCCACTGCGCGGGCTCCGGAATGAGTAGCCACATACTCCTCAATCATGGATATAAGTTGACGACCGCTATCATCGTTATTGGGATACGTGAAAAGGGGCGACAACTCGGAATGTCGGTCAAGAGCCGTCAAGAGAGCAGCAAATCGCTCGGCAGGGCTGACAGGATCCATCGTTGCCGGGTGGAAAGTAACTAACACAGGACGATGCCCTAATTCAAAACCTAACGAACGTTCCAACTCTTGACGACTTACAGGCACGACATCAGCAACGTTGCTGACTCCAATAGCTCCGGTGTTGATCACTCGCGCCGGTTGTTCTCCCATTTGAATAACACGATGTCGATGCTCTTCCGTGGTAACGAAATGAAGCGAGGCGAGCTTGGTAATCGCGTGACGGAAATTGTCGTCAACAGCACCCTCCGTAATCTCTCCTCCTGAAATGTGGGCAATCGGCACATCACACGCCGCTACGGCCGAAGCAGCAGCGAGCATCTCGAATCGGTCGCCCAAAAGCAACACTATGTCAGGTCGGTTCCGTTCAATCTCCCCTGCAACTGATGCGAGTGTAGCGGTCATAACTGACGACCGGTTGTTGAAATCCATAGGCTTTTGCATATACACAGGCGAGAATCCATCGGCGATAATCTCATTGACAGTCAACCCACGCTCCGGGTCAAGATGACTGTTCCCGGCCAATATAATCGGTGGCTTGCCTGTTTTTTCGCGCAATGCAACAGCTACCGGATGCAAAAGCCCCCAGTCAGCTCGCGTAGTCGTGATTATGGCAATCTTGCGTTGAAACATAACGCAAATTTAGCGATTTTTTTTTAACCGAGTACAAAAAGCCTTTTAAGAGTATGGTAACTAAAGAAAAATGGGCTAACTTTGTGAAATACTCAAATGAGATCTACAATATGACCGATTTTCAAAAATCAGAAGCTATGCCTAAGAAAAAGATAACATTTTTGTTGATTATTATGATTGCCTCTTTAGCGAGCAGTTGCAGAAATAGCGAGTACTTTGACCTGCTTCTTCAAGCCGAGTCAGTAATAGATGAAATGCCCGACTCGGCTCTGACAATTCTTGAGGCAATCCACCCTGAAACATTAAAAACAGATAAGGAGCGGGCTCTCTATGGGCTTTTGCAGACTGAGGCCAGGATAAAAAAACATATTGAGGAGGAGAGTGACACACTGATAGCTCAATCGGCCGACTATTTTTTGAGCAATGGGGATATGGCGCACGCCATCCCTGCCGTATATTATTATGGCAGAACCACTTATCTTCTCGGAGACAGTCCGAAAGCGATTTCGCTCTATTTCCAGGCCAAAGATATGGCAGAGGAACAAGAGGAATGGTTTTGGGCGGGGATGGCCTGCCGAGGAATTGCCGATATATATTCCGATCACTATAATGCAGCAGAGGAATTGGAATATGCGAAGAAAGAGTATGAATATACATTGAGGAGCGGACGTCAACCATACATCAATTATGCGCTCAACGATTTGGGAACCGCATACGCAAATAACGGAATGACGAATACTTCAATTGATATTTCTTATCAACTTTCAGATTCAGCCAATAAGTTTGATGATAAATATTTATTATTTTGTAGTGATCAACTTAAAGGATATGCCTGCTTTCGAAATAATCAATTTAACCAAGCAACCATTTCATTTGAAAAGGCCTGCCAAACCGGATACGCAGAGACCAAAGATTCCTTTTTATTGAGTTATTGCCTTTTGGAAATCGGGGAACAAAAGCTGTCAGAAAATTTATTGAAACAAGTTTCTGACAAAAATTCCATTTGGAAATACAAAATAAGATCCCGTATTTATGAAAAACAAGGAAATGTAGCCAAAGCTTTTACGGATCTGGACTCCTTAGGGATGCTTAGTGAGTCGGTAATTCGCGAAAGTATAAGTCACAATTTAACTACCAATATCACCGACTTTTATCGCTTATCAAAACAGTTGGCAGATGCTAAGAACAAGAATAAACAAGCTCGATACGTTGTAGTAATTCTGACTTTGGGCTTGCTGTTCGTATTATTGTATCTGAGCTTCGTAATCATTAATCACCGACAAAAACGTGTAATTGCAAGTAAAGTAGCTTTTGCCAACCAACTACAATTTTCTCTTGATGAATTGAAAACCCTCAATATAGAGAACTCAAAAATAATTGATTTTTTAAATGCCAACCAATATAAATTATTGGATGAACTAACTGCAATCGTCCTTAAAAGCAAGGATGTGAGTAAAACAAGAAGGATGATAGCAGACAAAGTAACTACGCTTCTTGATGAACTTACTCTTAGTACCGAAAAAATTGAACAGATTGGAGAACAAATCAATCTTACTTATCATAATCTTTACTCTGAATTTAAATCCGATTTCCCGTTGCTGAAAGAGTCGGATTATCGATTATTTATTTTCACGGTCCTCAAATTATCCTTCCCAACAATTTCATTATTATTACAAGAAGAAAGAATTGAAAAAGTTTATGAACGAAAACGCAGGCTAAAAGATAAAATAAAAAAACTGGAAATTTCAAAATCTAATAAATACTTAAGATTTTTTCAATAGTAACAGCTATACATTACAGTGAAAGAGCCAAAATAACGTAAATGACATCATTAAACCTAATAAGCTGAATTTCAACAATTTTATAACCAATCAGAATTTTCACACCAAAAGGAAACAAGTATCTATTAGATATATGATTGATTATCAATTATTTAAAAATAGTAAAAACCAAGAAAAACACACGCTAAAATTTAACTTTTTAGTTATAATTCAATAATTTTGTGGTTGATTAAACCAACATTATTATCCCATGAAACTCTTGAATTTTTTACTGTTTTTTGTTATTGTTTCTCTACCGTTACAGGTTGTCGCTGATCGAAATGATAACTCGACACAACATCCTACAGCTACAACTGTTCTAAGCCAGAAAAGACACACTACAACTCGCCCGGAGGCCCCTTCACGCGTCTTTATCATGTGTGCATACGACAGCGAGCATCTTTATTTTCAGCTGCCGGCAGGAGTTATTTTTATCACAGTAGATCTAATTGGGGAGACCAACCAGTGGAGCGGGGTTGCAACGGCCGAATTTCCCCGTGTAGATATTCCCGTTTTAATGGGAGAATATGAAATCAATTGCACTACTGACGACGGTCGCGTCTTCTCGGGATTTCTATCATTTTAAAGTGGGGAAAACATTTACCCACCAATAATATTACTCACATGAAAAAATTTCTACTTTTTGTAATCTTGTACATTTCAGGCTTTTGCTCAGTAAAAGCTCAGCAATACGATTATTCCAGACAGGATGCCCTTGACATCGTAATGCGAAAATTCGCAAAGTATGATTATGACTACTATATTTATGACGATGTAGAAAATTCTAAGTGGCAAGTATTAGTAGATGCAGAACCGATGAAAGGTTGGGAGCATCTATGCTACCATATTTCCATTCCCAAAAAAGGCCCTTTCCCACCTAACTCTTACATCTTAAGGGAATTTTTAAATCCAGCAGTTTCAATGCCACCTTCAGCCGATTATGAGCCGGGCTACATCAGGAATCGTTATGGCTCGGCTTCGACTGTAAAACCATTGGTACATAAAACTTCTTCTACCAATACAGATAATATCGCAGCAAGCCATACTTACGCATTAATTATTAGTGGTGGTGGATATTGTTATTCAAATTATTTAAGATATTGGAATGATTGCTCTTTCATATATCAGACATTAGTTAATACTTACGGGATACCGAAGAATCATATTTACCCAATAATGTCAGATGGTGATGATCCGGGAGATGATCAGATTACACCTGATGGATATAAATCGCAATCTCTTGACCTTGATTTTGACGGAGTAAATGAGCAAATACTTGCAGCCAACCGAAGTAATATCTCACAAACGTTGTTACAGCTTTCCACAGAACTTAGGGAAGACGACCATCTATTTATTTATGTAATAGACCATGGCGGCATAACTGCTGATAACCAGTCATATATAGTTCTTTGGCACGGCGCTCGACTTTTTGATTATGAGTTAGCCAATATGCTATCACCATTTTTAGAAAATAACGTTAATGTTAATGTAGTTTTGGGCCAATGTCATTCAGGGGGATTTATAACTGAATTAACAAAGGTTGGTTGTGTCGTAGCGACTGCATCTGCTGAAGATGAATCTTCTTATTCTTGCGGAGATATCCCGTTTGACGAGTTTGTTTACCATTGGACATCCGCGATTAACGGAGCAAATCACAATCAGACAAAAGTAAATGCAGATACAAATGGCGATGGTATTATCACAATGGAAGAAGCATTTTTGTATGCTAAGAATAATGACCGACGAGATGAACATCCTCAGTATAATTCTACTCCTTTATCCATTGGAGAAGATCTCGCATTTAACAGAGTAGTAAAGGCGGTTGATTTATATATGCAAGATAATGAAGCAGACACAGGGAAAGAGCCCAATATTACTACCGATATTTTTTGGGACAGCCCTGCTGTTTGTATTAGAAACGAGGACGATAATGTTTACAAACATGAAAATCCCTATTATTCGTTTGATCACAGATTGTGCCATATATATGTAAAAGTTAGAAACCGAGGAAAAAAGGATTATGATGGCATCGGAAAATATTTGCATATTTACTGGGCGGAGGCTTCAACAGGCATAAGACCGGCATCATGGAAAGGCAGAGAAACAAATAGCGAAGGGAGAGTTACGGGTGGCCATTTGGAACCTATCTTCATACCCGCAATCCGCAGTGGAGAAGAAAGGCTGATAAAGCATACTTGGGCTCTTCCACAATTAATGTCTGTAACTCCGGGGTCTCAATTTCATTATTGTTTGTGCGCAAAAATAATGGATTTACCTTACGATGATGGATACCAAGACGGTGTCACTTATTTTAACATCGCAGGCAAGAATGACCATGTTCAGAAAAATCTCTCTATAATCAGAACAGAAGATTATGGGAAAGACATTAATGTATACGTCAGAAATGTAGTAGATGCACAAGATCTATATACACTTGAATTCAGACCAAGGACACAATCTGATGCTGCATTATTTACTATCGGCGATGTAGAACTCGGCATGAGTCAAACCATTTATTCTGACTGGGAATCGGGCGGTTTTCAAGGCGTAGGAATCAAAAAATTAACAACTCCTCGCAGGATAAAAATTGAGGCTTCCAACAGCCGAATTGAAG
The DNA here is from genome assembly GCA_947177325.1 of uncultured Bacteroidales bacterium. Classification (GTDB taxonomy): domain Bacteria; phylum Bacteroidota; class Bacteroidia; order Bacteroidales; family Muribaculaceae; genus JAGBWK01. The sequence continues at coordinate 2,049 of CAMWUH010000045.1, read as the reverse complement.
CGATTGAAATGGCTCCCAAGGAATTTGACAAAATTAGTTTAAGCGTTGATTTCAAGAATTATTATCCGGTAAACAAAACTTATACTTTTGACTTGATACAACGTAATCAAAACGGAGAGATAATTGGAGGTGAAACATTTATTGTAGAGACCCATGAATTAATAGTATTAGGCGATTCTGAAATCGTCCAGTACGACACTGATAATGGCGGAGTTGAGCTTTCATTCGATAATGAAGAGTTTACTACAGTAAGATGGTTAAATTCAAAAGGAGAAAAGATTGGCGATAGTTCAAGCGTTGAAGTTTTCCCTACTCTTGACAATAACGAATTTACTGTACAGGCTACAACCAAAGATGGTCAAATAGCTATGGACAGCATTTCATTGAAAACCAACAATTATATCAAGTCAGTCAATGTTGAAGACGATGATATAAAAATTGAATTTGAAAATCCTGTCCCTCTTAATGCCGAAATCTCTATCGTTGCAACTTCGTATTCTACTTCCGTAACAAGTCTAACTATTCCTAAAGGAAATGTTCAAGCTGAAATCAGTAAAAATGGACTTAGAGAGGGAATTTATGTCGTAACGTATAGTGTTAATGGACGTATTTTAGATCAAATTAAAATAAATTTGTAAAAAGTGTAAACATAATTAAATTTATTTCAATAATATTATTATATTTACGAAATAATTCGCTTAAAATTTTAAATAATGAAAAGACTACTATTTTTTATTGCACTATTTCCGGTAGCTGTATGGGGCCAACAGACCTCGAAAGAATATCTTTGCAAAGTGCTTGATAAAGATAAGGCCGAGTCCATAACTGAGATGTCGCAACGAAGATTTACCGAAACAATCGAAAAAATTGAGCGCTTAATGTTGCCAAAACAAACCGGAAGGGCCACTACGACTGATAGTGAAATGACGATAACTACTACTGAGTCAGGGCAATTGGCCAGGTTGCTCGGCGACAAAAAGGAAACTGTCGAATCACTCATTATCGAGGGGCCAATAAACGATAGCGACTTCCAAACTCTATGGGAAGCAACTTTCTATGGAAACCTGACTGAGCTCAATCTCCGGAAAGCGCAACCTGAGGATGATTGCATTCCCAATGGAGCATTCTATCATCGCGAGGTGCAATACAAGCCACAAGAAAAAGCAATTTATATCATTCAACTCCAAAGAGTTGTATTACCCGAGAGGATCAAATCAATTGGCACGGATGCGTTTTACGTAGCTATGGATTTGGAATCTGTCACATTTCCTTATTTTTTGGAAAAGATAGGTGAGACAGCTTTTTGCTACACCGGTTTAAAAAACGGCGCTGACAGCCCCTTTACTCTGCCTTACGGATTAATGGAAGTTGGCTATGCCGCATTCAGAGAGTGTCATAATCTAAAGGGGATTTTATGTTTCATGCACACTCCTCGAACAATCGACGAAATAGCATTTTACCAAACCGGCTTTTCAAGACTCGTTATGGAGAATGGTATAAAGACTATTGGAAATTTAGCTTTCGGAGGGTGTGCCGTAACTAACCTTTGGTTGCCTCAATCACTCAAAGAGACTTCGGGCAGAAATCAGTTTGCAGGCTGCCAATATCTCAAAAGCTTGTATATCGAGGAGGGCTTCACCTCGTTGACTCCTGAAATGTTTGCCAATTGCTACTCTTTGGAAAGGGTTAATCTGCCCTCAACCACGACAAGCATCCAAAAAGAGTGTTTCATATCGTGCTCATCGCTAAAAGAGATTTATTGCGGAGCGAACGTGCCTCCCACGCTGGTATTCAACGAAACGACAGGTGCTTCCCCATTTGAATATGTGCCGAAAACATTGACTCTCTATGTACCGACTGGAACAAAGGAGTTGTATCGGTCGGCGAAGGGGTGGACCGACTTTGAAAATATAGTTGAAACCGAGAGCTTCCCCACAGGATTTGAAGACACGGAAGTTGAAGCAATCGAAAAAGACGCAATTGATGAACGTGGAGTCTATTATGACCTTCAAGGGCGGCGGGTAGCCACTCCCTCAGAGGGGAAACTTT
>CAMWUH010000044.1 GCA_947177325.1 uncultured Bacteroidales bacterium | reverse complement strand
ACCATCGTAATTACCCACTATCAACGCTTGCTTGACTACATCAAGCCCGACTTTGTTCATATCCTCTACAAAGGCCGCATAGTAATGACCGGAGGCCCGGAACTCGCTCTCGAACTTGAAGAGCGCGGCTACGACTGGATTAAAGAGCGTGTTGACGGCCAAGAGGCCTGACCTCCTGACACCTGACAGTTCCCTTGACCCTTCAGCTCCTCTAACTCCGGGAAACGACTTTAAGTCATGTCGCGACCCGATTGAAGTTGCAAGCCACACGCTTGATCCATCACTTTTTCCAATATCAAATTCCCAATTAGAAGAATGTCAGCTCTCACACAATATATTAACCTTTTCGAAGCTAACCGTGAGGTAATCGACGCCAACTCGGCCCCGGTGCTCAATGTTTTGCGCCCCGCAGCCTTGGAGGTGCTCAAGCAATCTTCGCTCCCACGTCGCGGCGAGGAAGGCTATGAAAAAACCGACCTTGAAGAATGGTTTGCCCCCGACTTCGGGCTCAACATCAGCCGCGTCAACATTCCCGTCGACATTGCCAAATCATTTAAGTGCGATGTGCCTAACCTCTCCACTCTGCTCGGCCTGGTAATCAACGACACTTTCGTGCCAACATCCACCCTCCGGGCCAACTTGCCCGAAGGAGTTATCGTTACCTCCCTTCGCCAGGCCGCTATCGAGCACCACGACCTCATTGCCGCCCATTACGGCAAAATCGCATCGGCCAATGACGCAGCCACAGCTCTCAACACCCTCCTGGCTCAAGACGGCGTATTCATTTATCTCGGTCGCGGCATAAAAGTTGAGCGCCCTATCCAGATTGTTAACATCAGCTCATCGCCCGTGGCTCAGATGTCGGTGCGTCGCATTCTAATTATTGCGGAAGCAGGCTCATCAGCCGATATTCTTCTATGTGACCATTCTCAAGGCGAGTCTGCATATCTAACCGCCCAAGTGATTGAGGCCGACATTCAACGCGATGCAGCCGTCAACATTATCGATCTTGAAGAGACCACTCCGCTAACCCGTCGACTCAATCAGTTCTATGCCCGTCAGCATGACAATTCTCAGCTCGCACTGACAGAAGCCACTTTGCTCAATGGCCAAACCCGCAACGAACTGACTGCTGACATCAACGGCTCTCACGCCTACTGCCGACTCAACGGTATTGCTATCGGACGCGACAGTCAGCTGATTGACAACTGCTCCAACGTGATTCACGCCCACGGGGACTCACGATCCAACCAACTCTTCCGCTACGTACTCGACCATCATTCAATCGGGTCGTTTGAAGGTGGCATTGAAGTGGCCCCCGGAGCATCACACACCGAAGCCTACCAGTCCAACGGCAATGTGCTTGCTTCGCCGGACGCGCGCATGCACACCAAACCCCGCTTGCTGATTTACAACGACGATGTTAAATGCTCACACGGAGCCTCTACCGGTCAGCTTGATGAGTCGGCGCTCTTTTATATGCAAACCCGCGGTATTCCCCGGCACGAAGCCGAACAAATGCTCATGGAGGCCTACGTAGCCGACGTGCTCGCCCACGTCAACCCCGTTATCGTGCGCGACCGCCTCAGCCACCTTATCTCCAAACGCTTCAGCGGCACACTCGCCACTTGCCACTCCTGCTCCACTTCTTGCAAATAATCCCCTAAGAACAATATGAGAGCCGCCCCGAAATCTCGGGGCGGCTCTCTGTATCTTAGCGAGTTAACTTAGGTTTTAACGTTTATTTCACGAGGAGCTTGACGGTTTCGTGACCGCTATTGCCGGCTGCAACGTCAGCCACATACAAGCCTTTAGCGAGTTTCGACAGGTCGAGAGTAAGCTCGTCACCACGTTCTGAGACTACAGCTACTTCTTGTCCGTTGATTGCGTAGACGGTAGCGGTGAGGTCGGTAGCGCCGGCAAAGAACACCGAATAGATGTTTTCGCCTTTGGCTTCGACAATGAGGTTGGATGTTGCATCGTCGACGATGGCTTCTACGCCGGTGTTGGCACGGCGAAGCACTTCACGCAAACCGGCCAGGGCATCGAGTTTGCCAGCACCTACTTTAACGGGGTCAGCTTTCTCGAGATAGCTGTCCATGACAGCTGTTTTCATCGCAATATCTTTAACGTCGGCAACGGTCAAAGTGGGGTCAGCTTCAAGCCACAAGGCTACAGTGCCGGTAACGAATGGGGTGGCCATTGAGGTGCCCTGCATATAATCGTAGGGGTTTTGACGGTCAGACTCTTCAAGAGTTGCAAGTAACTGAGCGCGGGCCGGGAGACCTGAAAAATAGTTGCTCACTGATGAGATGATGCCACAGCCGGGAGCGAGCACGTGGGGCAGATCGGTGCCATTGTAGATAGTGCCGTAAGATGAGAAACCGCTCACGTTGCCTACAGCATAGTCGGCACTTGAGCCATAACCGCCTCTACCGCCTCCAAGCCTGTACCATGAGTTGCGAGTGTTCCAGGAGCCAACTACGAGCACATTGTCGCCGCATGCCATAGAGTTGATAGAGCCGTTGCAAGAGCCATCTTCCCAGCCGTTGTAGAAGTGGCTGACGAAGGTAGTGTAAGTACCTTTGTTTTTCTGAGCCTGGTTAGTGTTGCCATAGAAGTTGATGAGCTGGCCTGCTTTACCTTCAATGATGATACCGAGATAAGGGCTGGTGCTCTTACTCATGTCAAGCGTATGGGTAATGGTAACGCCATATCGTTTAGAGTAGGTGTCAACATTGCTTGAAATTTTGAGGGAGGATGTGGCAGACGTAGCTTGGTCAAATCCTGTCAGCTTTACTGTGGCCGATGAAGATGAGCCGCCTACGGTGGTGGTGCGACCTGAGGTAGAAGAGTCAACCACATATTCGCCCAAGATTTCGTAGCCTGATAGTCCTGAGTTTTTAACAGTTACTATTCGGCAAGTAAAAGGCTCGGAATCGTTGGCATAGATTTCAATGGTTCCATTGAAGTCAGATGCCGAGTTAGAGCCTGTCGATGTAATGGGCACAGGGAATGTACGCACTACGTTGTCTTCAGCAGTCAGACGTTTTGTCAAACCCATAGGGAGATCACCCTCGTTGCCGGCAGCCACTACGATGATAGCTTGTTTGCCGAGTTCATCAAGCGAGCGGCCGAAATTGTCTTTGCCGTCATGAGCACCGGAGTTTGTACCAAGAGAGAGATTGATAACGGCAGGTTTGCCAAGATCGTTGGCATGTTCAATGATATTTCTTACGCCTTTGAGAATACACTCGTTGTAGAGGTCACCGCAACCGATAATGAGATCAGAGCCAGTGGCAACGCCGTAATAGGGAGAGTTACCGGTTGTGGCTGCGACAGTTCCGGCATAGTCAAGAGTGCCTTTATAGCCACCTGCGGCTATACCGAGCACGTGTGTACCGTGGGTTTCACCGGTGTTATCAGTCGTAAAACGTTTAATCTGGTTGGCGGTAAGAGCAGCAGACATGGAAGCTGATTGACCTTTTACCTGATATACACCCTTAACGCGGTCGCGGAAATTGATGTGGTTGGGGTCAAGACCGGTGTCGTAAACGCCGACAACCACACCCTGACCGGTGTAGGCAGTTGCGTTCAAGCCCTCTCCGGAGCCATCGTGTATAGGGTTTACTTTTGAGGCTTCACGTGCTTTGTCGAGCAGAGGGCGCGCTTCGCCGCCGAATGAAATCTGCACTACATAATCTTTTTCAGCCAAGAGATTGACCTCTTTGAGGGGGACCTGAATCATGACGATATCGCCAAACTGATCTTCAATTTCATATCCCAATGATTCAATGTCGGCAGCATTAGCCGCTGATTTGAGAGCAACGAGAATAAGCCGGCTCTCGTCATTAACTGATGAGCGCACGGCAGCGACGTGGTCAGAGCTGCCTGCTGCTTGCACTCGGGCTTCATACGCTTCCATTGCCTGGCGGGCGTTGAAATCGAGCTTATTTTGGGCGGTCGCCATACTTGCGGCAGCGACACAGCAAAATGCGAGTAAAAGTTTATTCATTTTGATAATGAAAGTTTGTGTTTTATGGAAAAAAGCATTGGTTAAGGCCTTTAATAAAGCCATAATTATTGATATAACGCAAAAATACAAAAATTATTCATATTCATCAAATCTTTAACACTTTTTCTCAAGGGTAGCATGGAGAAAAGCGGTTGTTAAATATGAGAGAATCCGGCAGATATTCTTTGTTTGCTAAACATCGTCCACACTTTCAGCGTGGACTCATCGGCTCCTTATACTTGACGTCCTCGGGTTGCACCCGAGGTTCAGCACAAACATCGCTGCTGCGCAGCTCAATGTGAAGACTAATTCTCGCTCGGTTTTATAACATTTCAACCGAGGTTCAGCACAAACATCGCTGCTGCGCAGCTCAATGTGAAGACTAATTCTCGCTCGGTTTTATAACATTTCAACCGAGGTTCAGCACAAACATCGCTGCTGCGCAGCTCCGAGCGCCTTAATAACAGTGGCAGGCCACGGCCCTATAAGGAGGGGGATAAGCCCAATAGGCCCAATAGGGCCGATAGGCCGTAAAGCTCTATAGGGGAACGAGCGAGGAAGGGGGAACGGGCCGGGCGGGTTTGTGCAACCTCTCCGAGGTTGAATTGCTCTTTTTGTCTTACCGAGCCCCACGAAGACTCGGGCCTGATGGCCCTCGCGTATCGCGGGGTTTTCTTAGGATGCATCCGCTCCGCGGATATATGATGGGAACGGGCGGAGCAGTCTTGGACTGCCACGCCCGACAACCAGATGTATATGGCTGCTGCGCAGCTCAATGTGAAGACGAAAAGCGGGGCGCTGAGGGCGTCCCGCTTTTGTGGGTATTGTGAATGTCAAACGCTCGGAGGAGCGGTTGGGATCACAGAGTGATTATTTACGTTTGAAAGAAACGACGTCCATAGCGTCCCAGAGGAGGTAACGCGAACCGTTTTTGGGGAGGAAAGCCCACATGAGGCCATCGTTGTTCCAATCGATTTGATCCATGGTTTCATTCCATTCAGCAGTATAGACTACGTCAGAACCGGGATAAACATAGCTGCCGTCGTAACCGCCGAAGATAACGGGCAGAACGCCATAGCTTCCGCCAAAGTTAACATTAGTTGCAACTGTTTGGCCACCGACTGCTTCAAGATGACCTTCCTTAGTAGTTGGATCAAAATAGAAATCTACAACGATATTACAGTAAGACATCACACCGGTGAGTTCGTAGTAGGCATTGTAGCCTTCTTCGTCTTCATCAAATCCAGCAAGCTTGACTTCTTGAGTAACCGGTTTGCCATCATAGTCAATAATGCTTGCAACCCATGTACCGCTCAATTTGTCGTAGAAGTCGGCATCATTATCTTTAATGGTAAAGCTTGTAACATTCAAATCTCCGACAGAAGCACCTTTTACCGAAACAATCTTAATGTCGAAAGTATAATTCTCGGCATTAATATCCATTTCGGGGTCGAAAACATTAATTTCGAGAGAAGCTTCGGGTGATTCAGGAGTAAGAGTAAGTTGCTTTGAAGTAACACAATATGCGTAGTTGGTGTTGGGGTCATAGTTGGGGTCATTGACGCCGAGTTGTTCCTTTGCCGGATTATTACCGGTCTCAATAGTTTCAACGATAACCTGTACATCGCCATTAGGGGTGCCATTGAGTTTTACCGGCACAAATACCAACCCTTTACCTTCTTTGACGCTGACAGAAGCTTGGCCCATCTCAACGGTAACGTCGGGAGCAGTGTTCCAACCGGTTTTGTCGTCGTCAGAGCAAGCTGTCAAAGTCAGAGCAGCAAGGCCGATGGCAAAAACTTTATATAATTTCATAATATACTAATTGATTTGTAATTTACAATGGTTGATTAATAACCGGGGTTCTGCTGTTTTTTGATTTGCGGGTTGCAAGAAAGTTCGTCAGCAGGGATAGGCCAAGTGTAACGATAGTCATTAGGCTCATAAACAACTTTAGTGCCGGTGACAACGAATACCGCTTCCATAGCGGGGTTAATGGGATATTCGCCTGAGCGGGCAAAACCTTTACCCCAACGACGGAGGTCGCTCATACGGAAGCCTTCGCCGATGAGTTCGCGGGCACGTTCATCACGGATTTCATCAAGGAGAGCTTGACCTGAGAGTGTCTCATCTTCCCAGTTTTCGTAGCGATAAGAGCAGAAGTCGTTATAAGCTTTAAGCGCAACCGAGGGTTGGTTATTCATGTAAGCAGCTTCGGCAAGAATCAAGTACATTTCAGACAAGCGGAAAGCTTTAGGCTTATTCTGCAGGTTACGACCGGAAACTTCAAGAGCGGGGTTGCCGGGGAATTTATAGAAGCTATAGCATGGGATATTTGAGCCTTCTACCAAAAGTTTTTGTACTGCAAAGAAACTGTCGAAACGAATATCATCGTCATAGTACATTGCCAAGCAGTTATAAGAGGGCACATAGTATGCACGATTGTCGACTGTTGTCAACCAACGGCCACCGATAGAGTTAGAAAGTTCTGAAGGTTGGCTCATAAAGGGCATGAGAATAATTTCAGAGCTATAGTCATTATCCCACATATCGATATAATCGTCGGGCTGAGCGAGGGCATAATAACCAGAGGTGATAACTTCGTTAGCTTTAGTAACAGCAGTGGTGTAATCACCAATCCAGAGAGCAACGCGAGCTTGCATAGCCAAAACTGCTTGAGTTGAGAGATATGCAGCCATAGGAGCGAGTTGAGATTTATCAGTCTGCTCAAAAATTGAGAGCGCATCGTAAGCAGCTTTCAGTTCTTCATCAATGAATGAGATGGTTGCGTTCATGGATGAGCGACCGGGATACTTAGAGCGGTCGGCAGTGGGATAGTATTCGGTAACAATCGGACAACCCAAGCCTTCATCGTCACCTTTAGCGGGATCGTAAACCTGGCAGAAGCGGTCCATCATTTCAGCATAGTAGTAGCCACGGAGGAAGTGAGCTTCACCGATGTAACGTTCGAGTTCGGCAACTTGAGCGTCATTTCCTTGCTCTTTAGCTTTCTCAAGGATAGGTTGAGCCTTTTCGAGGATATAGTTACAGTTGTTGATATAGGTGAACAAGCCAGCCCAGTAGCCGGTAATATCGCTGTCAGCAGATGTAAATATACCATTTGCGAAGTTACCACCTTGGTTACCGTTAATGATAACACCGAGGAACATATCCATCTGAATCTCGGGGTTGGTAAAGAAACCGCTTGTAGTGAATGCGCGGAAGTTGCTGTAGAGGCCTGTGCGGAACGCTTTGACGTCGCTTACCGTAGAGATACCGGTTTCGCTGTCGAGAGTGCCGGCGGGCGCCAAATCCATATCACAAGAAGTGAGTGCGGAGGCAGCAACTACGAGTGATAATAATATTTTTTTCATTGTAATAATTCTCTTTAAAGATTAGAAAGTTACCTCGAGGCCAAACTCAAATTGACGAGTGTTAGGATACTTGAAGCGAACCAAGTTAGTTTCAGGCTCGGGGTCGTAACCGGTGAATTTGGTTACAGTCCAGAGGTTACGGCCGGTGAAGTGAACGGCTACGTTCTGGAGACGCATAGCGTTAACCCAGTTTTTGGGGAGTTGATATTGAACAGTCAAGTTCTTCATACGCATGAATGAAGCATCTTCAAGCCAACGAGTATCAAACTCAGGAGCTATACCTGCTGCAGGAATATCAGTAATCTGACCGGGAGTAGTCCAGGTGTTCAACATCTCAACAGTTTGGTTTTGTGAAGCACCTTGATCGTTGTTGCGGAGGTAGAACAAGTCATTGTTGACCATGTATTTCTGAGCAGCCCAAGTGAAGTCCATGCGCAAAGAGAGGCCTTTCCAGCGAAGGTCAGTACCGAAACCACCAGTCCAGGGAGCATATTCAGTTTTACCTACGAGGACAGCATCGCGCTCTTCGTTATAAACTTTGGTGAGGTTGCCTTCTTTGGTGTACCACATTTGTTGACCATCCATGGGGTCTACGCCGGCGTAGCGAACCATGTAGAATTCAGAAGCAGCGTGGCCTTTTTCGTAGCAAAGGAGGTAATCAGGCATGGGGAGTTTTTCAAGACCGTCGAAGAGGTTAGTGATTTCGTTTTTGTTGTAGTTGAAGTTAACACGGAGACCCCAGTACCAATCTTTAGTTTTGATTACAGAAGCGTTAACGTCAACGTCGATACCGGTGTTGCGCATAGAACCTACGTTACCCCAACCTGAAGATACACCGGTGGTGTAAGAATAGGGGATTGACATAAGCATGTTAACGGTGTTCTTAACGTAGAAGTCGAGGTCAACATTGATGCGGTCAAGGAAGCCGGCATTCAAACCGAAGTCAAATGCGCGAACAGTTTCCCAAGAGAGGTCGGGGTTAGCAGCTTGAGCGATACCGAGAGAGGTCTGACCATTGTAGATACCACCGGTGCCGAGCAAGCCGAAGTAGCCGTAGTTATCGATAGAAGAGTTACCGGTAGTACCGTAGCTGATTCGAGCTTTTGCAGCATTGAGCCAGTTAACGTCCTGGAGGAATTTTTCGTTCTTGGCATCCCACATAGCGCCGACAGAGAAGAAAGTACCCCAACGGTGGCCGGGAGCGAAGTAAGAAGAGCCGTCGCGACGGAGGTTGAAATCAAAGAAGTAACGTTCGTCGAAGTCGTAAGAAAGGTTCATGAAGAACGAGTTCATAGCCTTTTGAGACAGAGATTCAGTGAGAGCAGCTACCCAAGGAGTTGCACCATTGTCAATGAGAGTAAGACGACGGTCGGTAAAACCGGTCATACCTGAGCTGAAGCCATGAGATTTAGCGATGATTGATTCTTCACCGATAAGGGCTGTGAAGTTGTGGAGGTCAGCAAAGGTATGTTTGTATTCAGCAGTGTTGGTATAGGTGAATTGATAGTAACGAGAGAAAGTCTGCTGATTGCTACCTGTCATGATTTCACCGGGAGCTACATTGCCTGAATAAACGTCGCCCATAGGAGTATAAAGTGTCTCTCTCGCAAAACCTACATTGCTTACACGGTTATCGTAAGCATCAACAGCTTGTTGAGCGCGGATAGTAAGGCCCTTAACAGGGGTAAGAGTTTCACTAAGAGCAATGTTAGCAGTTACGCGGTTACGCCATTGAGCGCGATTATTCCAAAGATAGTCAGGGGTTGTATAACCTGAAAAGTGCATAAATTCGGCTTTATCACCCCAAACTACGTTACCCTCATCATCACGCCACCAATAGTTGGGTGAATCGAAGGGGAAAGTAAAGCGAGCAAACGCAACAGGGTTTTGCACATAAGTTGTGCTCGTGGTGCTATTTTCAGTGTTAGTCTGATATTTGGTGTAACCGAGGTTAGATTGAACACCAAGACGCAACCAGGGAGTTACGCGAGTAGAGAGGCTGAAGCGAAGAGTTTCGCGACGCATGCCAGACTGAGCGATAATACCTTGTTGGTCCATGTGGTTAAGAGAGAGATAGTAAGAGGTGTTTTCAGTACCACCCTGAACGGCAGCTTCCAAAGAATATGTGGGAGCGTGGCTGTTGAACATTTCTTTAACCCAGTCAGTGCTGATACCGAGCTCGTCAATTGCATACAATGCATCGGGATCGGTAATAGGCTGACCTATAATTTCGCGATACTCTTTGTATTGCTTAGAGTTCATCATGTTAATTTTATCGGGAACCATGCTTGACCAACCAACATTGGCACGGATAGAGACTTTAGCTTTTTCACCGAATTTACCGCGCTTAGAGGTAATAACGATAACGCCGTTGGCAGCACGCGAACCGTAGATAGCAACAGAAGCGGCATCTTTCAATACGGTGATTGACTCGATGTCGTTAGGGTTGAGGGTAGAGAAAACGGTTTGAGTGATGGGTGCGCCATCAAGAATGAAAAGAGGAGTATTAGAAGCGTAGAGAGAGTTGACGCCACGGATACGGATAGCGTTTTCGGTAGAAGAGGGGTCACCGGAGTTAGAGAAAACTGACAAACCTGCAACCTGACCTTGGAGAGCGTCAACGAAAGAGGGGGTAGTGATGTTTTCGAGAGCAGCATCACCGATAACGGCAACGGAACCTACAACAGAGCCGAGTTTTTTACCGGAGCCGTAGCCGGTAACAACGACTGCGTCGAGGACATTGTCGCTTGTCTGGAGTTTGACAACAACGTTGTCAGAAACAGGCACGGTTTGCTCAACCATACCTACATAGGAAACCTTCAAGTTTTTAACCGATGCAGGAACATTGAGGTGGAAGATACCGTTGATGTCGGTAGCAGTACCTGTTCCGCCACCAATCGGTTGCACGGTAGCACCGAAGAGGGGCTCATCGGTCTCGGCATCAAGAACGACACCGCTCACGCTACGGTTTTGAGCCATAGCGCAAACTGCAGTCACCATGATTGCCGCGAGAAGCAAAAACAGTTTTTTCATACTAACAATTAATTAGACAATAAATATAAAAAATGTGATATATTTTTGAGAGTTTTTGAAGCAGCAGAGACCGTCAGGGCGTCGCGCCAAGAGGCATCTGCGGGATGTTTGTGGATTGAGAGGTTTGCTATTGGAAACGCAAAGATAGGCAAAAATTATGAAAAATATACAATTCGCTACAAAAATTATTCAAAAAAAATCTAACAAAAAACGGTCACTTTCAATTTGATAGCTAATTTTCGGGAGTTATATTATTGATTTACAGAGATTAGCAAAAAGAGGTTAAATTTTTGAGCAAATTTTACAAAAATAGCAAAATGTTAAAATTTATGACAAAAGCGGCCACGCAGGGGGGATG
>CAMWUH010000043.1 GCA_947177325.1 uncultured Bacteroidales bacterium | reverse complement strand
TGAGTCCGAATTCCGAAAGCAACGACACAGATGGCCAATTATAACACACCGCCTTATGTTTGATTCCTACCGGACTACTCTGACCGCTTGATGCAGGCGCGATTTCGGACGTTTTCTCTTTTTTAGCGAAAAAATAACATTTTTGTGTTTGGTGGAAAATAATTTTTTTTATAACTTTGAAATAGCGAAGTGGACTATCGCTTCGCCACTTTAATGGAATATCTATAACAAACTATAAGGCGTTATATGTCACGCCGATTAATTACTGAAAAACAATGAATTACATTAACAACGATTTCCGTAACTACGCCGTAAAACATCTCGGAATGAACGGTCTGGCTCTCGACCAATACACCGCTGCTGCAAGCAACGCTGCAATCACATCAAGCTATATCTCACCCACTATCATCGAAGAACGTCAGCTCAACGTGGCTCAAATGGACGTTTTCTCCCGCTTGATGATGGACCGCATCATTTTCCTTGGCACTGACGTTAATGACTACACCGCCAACGTTATCGAAGCTCAGCTGCTCTATCTCGACAGTGCAGACCCCGGCAAAGACGTTTCAATCTATATCAACTCCCCCGGCGGATCGGTTTATGCAGGCCTCGGCATTTACGACACCATGCAATATATCAAGAGCGATGTGTCAACAATCTGCACCGGTATGGCCGCTTCAATGGCTGCCGTGCTGCTCGTAGCCGGCCAAAAAGGAAAACGCTTTGCTCTCCGCCACTCACGCGTGATGATTCATCAGCCTATGGGTGGCGCTCAAGGTCAGGCATCTGACATTGAAATCACTGCGCGCGAAATCCAAAAACTCAAGAAAGAACTCTACACCATTATCTCTGACCATTCAGGTATGCCATTTGACAAAGTTGAGAAAGACTCTGACCGCGACTACTGGATGACCGCCTTTGAGGCCAAAGAATATGGCATGATTGATGATGTATTGATTCGCACAAACAAATAATCAATCCACTCTTGTTATCAGAAAACAATATCTCACAGTTAATCATCTGATTAATTTCAAAATCCAATAGCTACAATTTCTATTAAAAAAATTACATGGCAAAGAAAACAGTCGACAGTCGAATATGCGCATTCTGCGGTCGCCGTGGCGAAGATGTTAAAGCTCTCATCCCCTCGGCTGCCTATCAGGATGTGTATATCTGCACTGACTGTCTGGAAACTATTCACAGCCACTTCAAAGCCTTTTTAGATGAAGAAACGCCCTCTGATAACGGCGAGAAAGATGTTAAAAAGGCTCTTCAAAAACTGCCTCGTCCTAAAGAAATTAAGGAATTTCTTGATCAATACGTCATTGGTCAAGACGATGCAAAAAAATATCTTTCAGTGGCTGTTTATAACCATTACAAACGCTTGGCTCAGGAAAAAACCGACGACGATGTTGACATCGAAAAGTCCAACATTATACTCGTTGGTCCGACCGGCACCGGTAAAACCCTGTTGGCCAAAACCATAGCTCGCCAACTCGACGTGCCTTTCACCATTGTCGACGCCACAGTGCTGACTCAGGCCGGATACGTTGGTGAAGATATCGAGAGCCTGCTCACCCGCCTGCTTCAAGCGGCTGACTACGACGTTGAACGTGCTCAGCGCGGCATCGTTTTTATTGACGAAATCGACAAGATAGCTCGTAAGGGCGACAACCCGTCAATAACCCGCGACGTATCAGGAGAGGGTGTGCAGCAAGGTTTGCTCAAACTGCTTGAAGGCTCGGTTGTCAACGTTCCGCCCCAAGGCGGCCGTAAACATCCCGAGGCCCGCATGATACCGGTCGACACAAAAAACATTTTGTTTATATGCGGCGGAGCTTTCGACGGCATAGAACAAAAAATCGCTCAACGACTCAATACCCATGCCGTTGGTTTCGCAACCGATAAATCACGCCAAGTCGACCGCGAAAACTTCCTCAGTCACGTTGCTCCGCAAGACCTCAAGTCATTCGGCCTTATCCCCGAAATCATAGGCCGATTGCCGGTGCTCACCCACCTCGACCCGCTCGACCGCACAGCTTTGCGCAACGTGCTGACCGAACCTAAAAACGCTATCACCCGCCAGTATAAGAAACTGTTTGCAATGGATGGCGTAGAGCTCGAATTCGACGACGATGCGCTCGATTTCATTGTTGATAAAGCAATCGAGTTTAAGCTCGGAGCCCGCGGACTTCGCTCAATAGTTGAAACCATTATGGTCGACGCCATGTTTGAAGTGCCTTCAACCAAGAAAAAGCAATTCACGGTCACTAAAGAATACGCCGAGCGCAAGCTCTCGGAGCAAGGGCGCCATCAATGATAAGGCAAAGACTCTGACTGTGGAAACCATCGGCATACACCCGACACGCCTGACAGTCAAACTTCTATTTCCTGCCCCCTCGGCTCGCTTTGTAGCCGTGACACTTGACTGACTATAGCAACACTGATTGCACAAATCTTTACCTGCAAATCACACTCCCCGCTCCCGCCCGCAACCGTTAATTTCAATTATTGACATCTATGTCGGGCAAGCCAATCACCGACGTCACACACAATATGATTGACCAGACACAACTCATCGAAGCGCTCAAATCAAACTTCGGATTTGACACTTTTAAAGGCAACCAAGAGGCGATTATAAAATCGCTCCTGGAGGGTAACGACACGTTTGTGTTGATGCCTACCGGAGGAGGCAAATCGCTCTGTTACCAGTTGCCTGCGTTGTTGATGGAGGGCACAGCTATAGTCATTTCTCCACTGATTGCTCTTATGAAAAATCAGGTTGACGCGATGCGTAATTATTCTGACACCGACGGAATAGCCCACTTTCTGAATTCTTCTCTCAACAAAGCTGCCATTGAGCGCGTAAAGGCCGACATCACCTCCGGCCTGACCAAGCTGCTCTACGTGGCTCCTGAATCGTTGACCAAAGAAGAAAACATTGATTTTCTGAAAACTGCAAAAATATCATTTTATGCTGTTGACGAAGCACATTGCATTTCAGAATGGGGTCACGACTTCCGCCCCGAATATCGACGTATTCGCCCTATAATCAATGAAATAATGCAGCGGCCGGTAATAGCCTTGACAGCTACGGCAACCCCAAAGGTGCAACACGACATCCAGAAAAACCTTGGCATGTCTGACGCCCGTGTGTTTAAGTCGTCATTTAATCGCGAAAATCTCTTTTATGAAATTCGCCCTAAAAAATCTACTTCTGACCGCGACATTATAAAGTATATAAAAAACAATCCCGGTAAATCAGGTATCATTTATTGCCTCAGTCGCAAACGCGTTGAAGAACTCGCCGAACTCCTTAAACTCAACAACATTAAGGTGCTCCCCTATCATGCCGGAATGGACACTGCCACACGCACAGCCAATCAAGACGCATTCCTTAAAGAGGAAGTCGACGTTATTGTGGCCACTATTGCATTCGGTATGGGCATCGACAAACCCGATGTTAGATTTGTCATTCATTACGATATGCCCAAATCGCTCGAAGGTTACTATCAGGAAACCGGTAGAGCCGGTCGCGATGGAGGCGAAGGCACTTGCATCACATTCTATTCAGCAAAGGACCTTCGCAAAATGGAGAAATTCATGCAAGGCAAACCGGTGTCAGAACAAGAAATCGGCAAACAGCTGCTTATCGAAACAGCCGCTTACGCCGAATCTTCCGTATGCCGCCGCAAAACCCTGCTATATTATTTCGGCGAACAATTTGACGTTGACAACTGTGGCAATTGCGACAATTGTTTAAATCCTAAAAAACAAGTGGAAGCTAAAGACGAACTCTGCGCTGTGATTGAAACTATCATAGCCCTCAAAGAAAAATTCAAGTCAGAACACATTATCGACGTTATGCTCGGGAAAAATACCCCCGACGTGACTTCGTATCACCACGACGAGCTCGACGTGTTTGGTTGTGCCGAGAAAAGTGATGATAAGTTGCTTAATGCAATCATCCGTCAGGCAACTATTGCCGGTTATCTCGACCGCGACGTTGAAAACTTCGGTATAATGCACGTTACCCCCAAGGGTAAGAAATTCCTTCAAAAACCGGTCTCTTTCAAGATTGTTGAAGACTCTGACTTCAACGAGGAAGATGATGAGACTCCTATCAAGGCCGCAGCCTCCGGAGCCGTCGACCCCGAGCTATTCTCTATCCTGAAGGACCTCCGAAAGAAAGTAGCCCGCCGTCACGACCTCCCGCCCTACGTCATTTTCCAGGACCCTTCACTGGAGGCCATGGCAACAACCTACCCCATCACTCTCGAAGAGCTTCAAAACATCACCGGCGTAGGCGCAGGAAAAGCTCGTCGCTACGGTGAAGAATTTATCAAGGTTATCAAAGCCCACGTTGAAGAAAATGAGATTGAACGCCCCGAAGATCTCCGAGTGCGTTCAGCTCCCAACAAATCACGCCTCAAAATCTCTATCATTCAAGCAATTGATCATCGCATTGCTCTTGATGAACTCGCCAATTCTAAAGGCCTCGAATTTGACGAGTTGTTGAAAGAAGTTGAAGCGATAGTTTATTCCGGCACCAAAATCAATATCGGATATTTCCTTGACGAAATCATGGAAAAGGATAGTCAGGAGGAAATCTACGACTATTTCAAAGAAGCCGAAAGCGACGACCTCCAGACTGCCATCAATGAGCTCGGCTCTGACTTCACCGAAGAAGAAATTCGTTTGGTTCGCATCAAATTCCTCTCTGATTTAGGCAATTAACATTGCTTGCTTCGGTAGTGGAATTTGCCCTGACCCTCATTCATCTGATATTAATCATTTCAGTTTCACCCCGCATCAATGGACTCTAATCAATTAACTCCAATCATAGATTATCGCGACGTTGAAATCCTCCGTAAGGAACTCGTTGTGCTAAAACACGTCAATCTGACTGTCAACCCCGGCGAATTTCTTTACCTTGTAGGCAAAGTAGGGTCAGGAAAAAGCTCATTAATGAAATCCATCTATGCCGAAGTGCCTGTTGAAAGCGGGAGCGCAACTGTCTTGGGCTACGACCTGCTCAATATCAAGCGTAAGCAAATTCCCTTTCTTCGGCGCAAGATCGGCATCGTGTTTCAGGACTTCCAATTGCTGATTGACCGCAATGTTTACGACAATCTGCTATTTGTGTTGAAAGCGACCGGATGGCGCAATCGCGACGAAATCGAAACCCGCATAGAGCAAGTGCTCAAAGAGGTCGGGATGCTTAACAAGAGCTACAAAATGCCGCATGAACTGTCAGGCGGTGAACAACAGCGCATCGTAATTGCTCGCGCACTGCTCAATTCTCCTGAACTGATTTTGGCCGACGAACCAACCGGTAACCTTGACCCCGACACTGCATCTCAAATTCTGAACACCCTCCGCGAAATCTCTCGCAACGGCACCGCCGTCGTTATGGCTACTCACAACCTCCAGCTTGTTGAGGAGTATCCGGGACGCACCATCCGCTGCCACGATAAATCGCTCCTTGAAGGCTGACGCCGGCGTTATTCCGTCGTCAATTTTTGAGCCGTAAATCTTCCTTCCTAACAAAATCATCTCCATCATGAAAACGTTTGACTCCTACCGCGATATAATCAACAATGCCCTCCCCACCATAGCCATTCCCTCACCGGTTGAAAATCTGCGTCGCCCCATCCGCTACGCCCTCGCCGGCTCCGGCAAGCGACTCCGCCCCGTGCTCGCTTTAGCCATCGCCGACGCTTTTGGTGCCGATGAACGCCGGGCATTGCGGAGCGCATTGGCCATTGAAGTGTTCCACAACTTCACGCTCGTCCATGACGACATAATGGACAATAGCGACACTCGCCACGGACGCCCTACCGTATGGCGTCGCTGGGGTATCCCGACTGCCATTCTCGTTGGCGATGTGATGGAGGCGATGCCGATCAATATGCTGACTGACAACACTGACGATGCTCTGACCGTTAAGGTTGTCTCGGAGTTTCAAGCACAAAGCCAAAAGGTTATCGACGGGCAGCAACTCGACATGGACCTCGAAGGTCGCAATAACGCTACCCCTCGCGAATACATAGAAATGGTGTCGCTCAAAACCGGCGCCCTGTTTGGCCTTGCCTGCTCTATCGGGGCGCTTATCGGGGGCGCCGAAGGACTCAATGTTGAGCACCTGCGCGACTACGGCTTGCTGCTCGGCATAGCGTTCCAACTTCGCGATGACTATCTCGACACCTATGGCGATCCCGCTACATTCGGCAAACCTATAGGCGGCGACATTCTTAACGATAAAAACACTTTGTTACGCATCATTGCTCTTAATGAAGCTCCAGGCAAAATGGCAGCCATCGAAGATAACGGCTTGCAGGGTGAAGCTAAAATTGAAGCGGTCAGAAACGTTTACGACTCGCTGAAACTTCGTGAACGCGGCGCAATAATGGTCGATGACTTTACCCAGCGTGCCATCGAAGCTGCGCGCCAAGTGTTTAAAGGCGATGCTCTCGATTTCCTTATTGATTACGCTAACAATCTTGTTGGTCGCCAAAAATAAGGGCCTGCTGCAAGAGCCCGTTGAACGCTGATGTTAATCGACACCCACACCCATCTTTATCTGCCGGAATTTGACAACCCCGTAGCTGCCGTTGACCGTGCCGTCGACGCCGGCATAGGCATGATGATTCTGCCCAATGTCGACGCTACCACCGTCGCTCCCTTGGAGACTCTTCATATCAACCGACCCGAAGTCACCCGCACAGCCATTGGCCTTCACCCTACTGAAGTTGACTCCCGGCCGGTTGCCGAGCAACTCGGTTTTCTAACCGACAGGCTTAACGGATTTCCCGGCTTGGTAGCGATAGGCGAAGTGGGCATCGATTTATATTGGGACAAAACATTCCGCCTTCAGCAAATGGAAGTCCTCGATGCTCAGCTTCAAATAGCTTCGGAGCGAAAGCTCCCCGTCATAATTCATTGCCGCGAGGGATTGCCGGAAGTTCTCGATGTAGTCAGCAACCACAACTCTGCACTTCCGCAACTCCTTTTCCACAGCTTTGGAGGCTCGATAGAAGATGTTGAACAAATAAGAACCCTGACCGATGCCTTTTTCGGAATTAACGGAATAGTAACTTTTAAAAACTCCAAGCTTCGGGAAGTGCTCCCTGCTATAGGCATTGATCGCATTGTGCTTGAAACCGATGCCCCTTACCTTGCCCCTGTGCCACATCGCGGCAAACGCAACGAGTCCTCTTTTATTATCCACACTGCCGGCTTCGTGGCCAACGCCATGGGGCTTTCCTCGGAAGAAATCGCCGAAACAACTACTCACAACGCATCGGCGCTATTCAATCTTTAATAATCTCCTGCAATGAACATCCCACGCGATCCATTTATATTGCTAAGTTATATCAACACCAAACTGCGCGACGATTACGCCTCGCTCGATGAGTTGTGCAAATCGCTTGATATCGATACCGAAGAGTTGCAAACCAAGCTCCGAAACATCGGCTATGTTTATAATCCTGAAACCAACCGATTTGCATGACCGCGTCTATCGATTCCAATACCTATCTGTCGAAGCTCAACGACCAGCAACGCGCAGCCGTAGAAAATCTTTCGGGCGCTTCCCTGGTCATTGCCGGAGCAGGCTCGGGCAAAACCCGAGTGCTTACTTATAAAATAGTCCATTTGCTCAACAACGGCTTTGAGCCATATCGCATTCTGGCTTTGACTTTTACCAACAAAGCTGCCCGCGAAATGCGCTCTCGAATAACCGATTTGGTGGGCGAAGCCGTGGCTTCAAAAATTTGGATGGGCACATTCCACTCCATTTTCCTCCGCATACTTCGTCGCAACGCCGACCGCATCGGCTTCAAACCTGATTTCACTATCTACGACACCACTGACTCCCGCTCGTTGATTAAACTCATCATTAAAGAGCTTAATCTCGACGACAAAATCTATAAACCCAATGTGGTGCAAAATGCCATCTCCATGGCAAAAAACGCCTTGGTTTCCCCCGAAGCGTATGCCAACAATCGCGAGCTGATGGAAGCCGACCGCCGTGCCCGCCGCGGCGAAATTGCATCGATTTACCGCATATATCGCCAACGATGCCATTTACTCTCGGTGATGGACTTCGACGACATACTGTATTATACAAACGTGTTGCTGCGCGACAACCCCGACGTGCGCGAACACTATCGCAACTTCTTCCGCTACATTCTCGTCGACGAGTATCAGGATACTAACTTTGCCCAGCATCTCATAGTTTCGCAACTGTGTAATGCCGACAACAATTTTTGCGTTGTTGGCGACGACGCCCAAAGCATCTACTCTTTTCGCGGCGCTAATATCCGCAACATCCTCAATCTGAAAAACTCCTTCCCTGACCTGAAGATATTCAAACTTGAGCAGAACTATCGCTCGACTCAAAATATCATCAACGCTGCCAACTCGCTGATACAAAAAAATAAAGAGCAAATCCCCAAGCAGGTTTTCTCAAAAAACGATGTCGGGCTGCCAATTGATATAGTTAAGAGCTACAGTGACCTGGTTGAAAGCGTGACAGTAGCCGCCCGAATTTCGCAGCGGCGCATGGAAACCGGCGACTCCTTTGAGGACTTTGCCATTCTCTATCGCACCAACGCACAATCGCGTATTCTTGAAGAATCACTCCGCAAACAAAACATTCCCTACCGCATCTACGGTGGCCTGTCGTTCTATCAACGTAAAGAGGTTAAAGATGCCGTGGCCTACTTCCGGCTTGCCGTTAACCCCGACGACGACGAAGCCCTCCGCCGCATTATCAATATTCCCGCACGAGGCATCGGCGATACCACACTCAATAAAATAATCACCGCCGGCCTCGAACATCGCCTTTCAGCATGGGGAGTCCTCAACAATCTTGACAAAGACCTGATAAAAATCAACTCCGACACCCGCCGTAAGCTCGATGATTTTCGTGAGTTGATTGATTCATTCGTCAACCTCAACAATGAAGGGATGGCTGCCGACGAACTTGCAACCCGCATAATTCGCCAAACTCGTCTGCTTTCGTCGCTGATGACCGACAATACCCCCGAAAGCATCTCCAAGCAAGAAAACCTCCAGGAAGTTCTTAACGGCGTTAAAGAATTTGTGCAAGCCAAAGTTGAATCAGGCGAGGCGATCGACGACCCCTCTTCAATATCCCTTGCCGCTTACCTGGGCCAAGTGTCGCTGCAAACTGACCAGGACCAGAAAGACAACGACGACGGCGAGAAAGAGCGCGTCACTCTGATGACCGTCCACGCTGCCAAAGGCCTGGAATTCAACAACGTCATAATCGTAGGGGCCGAAGAAGAATTATTCCCCTCGGCAATGTCGAGCGGCTCAGCTGCCGAGATTGAAGAGGAGCGCCGATTGATGTATGTAGCCATTACCCGCGCCAAGCACTATTGCATGATATCCTATGCCGAGAGCCGTTATCGTAATGGCCAGACGGCAATTACCCGCCCCTCTCGCTTTATCAACGAGATTTCCCGCCAGTTTATTCGCCGTCCGCTCGGCAATAACTCCTATAGCGATACACCTCGGTTTAACCCCGTTGACCGATATCGCGATTCCTTCCACTCTCCGGCTCCCGCTCCGCGACCATCTGGCCGTTCAGCTGTAGATGCCTACAATAGTTCTATCGCCAAATCCGCTCCTGCTCCACCATCCAACTCTGCACCAATCTCCCGCGGCGAATTTACTCTACACCACATCTCCGAACTCTCCGTGGGCATGAAGGTGATGCACGATCGCTTTGGCCAAGGCACCATTATCGAAATCGACAATCAGCAACCCAACGAGCGCATTATTGTGAAATTCCGGACAATGGACACTAAAGTGCTGTTGCTCAAATTCGCGCGCTTTAAAATTATTGAATAATGATGACTCAATCGCAACTCGCCACACCTTATTATATTGTTTACGAACAAAAACTCCGCCGCAATCTCGACCTCATCACCCGTGTGGCCAAAGAAGCCGGTGTTGAAATAATAATGGCTTTCAAAGCTAATGCTCTGTGGCGTACCTTTCCGATATTTCGCGAATATGATGTGAAATCTACCGCCAGTTCAATCAATGAAATGCGTCTTGGGAACGATGAGCTCCATCATCGCGTACATGCCTATTGTCCTGTCTACACTCCCGCAACTATCGGCCCTTTTATCGATGGCTCGACTCACATCACCTTCAATTCCCTCGACCAATTTCGTCGCTTCTATCCGCTGATTGCCGATCATAATTCAGTTGAGGGAACCCACAGAGTTTCTGCCGGACTGCGCGTCAATCCCCAATGCTCCGTTGTTGAAACCGACCTCTATAATCCGGCTCTCCCGGGCTCACGCTTCGGCATGACGGCCGATATGCTCCCCGACTCTTTACCCGCGGGCCTTGAAGGGTTTCATTTCCATCAGCTTTGCGAATCGTCATCTTTCGACCTCGAAAAGGTGTTGACAGCTTTTGAATCACAGTTTGGCAAATGGCTGCCTACACTCAAGTGGGTCAACATGGGTGGTGGTCACCTGATGACTCGCGACGGCTACGATGTTGACCATCTGATTGCCCTGCTCCGCGGCTTCAAAGAGCGACACCCCAATCTGCACGTAATTCTTGAACCTGGCTCAGCCTGGACATGGCGCACAGGCGACCTCGTAACCGAAGTGGTGGATATCGTCAATAATCAGGGCATTTCAACGGCAATCATCGACGCATCTTTTGCCTGCCACATGCCCGACACTCTTGAAATGCCATATAAGCCTATCGTTAGCGAAGCGCTCCCGGAGCCCGACCCCGAGTTCCCCACCTATCGTCTCGGCGGCAACTCCTGCCTCAGCGGCGACTATATCGGTGATTGGTCATTTGAAAAGCCCCTCAACGTTGGCGACCGCCTGACTCTTGAGGATATGAACCACTACAC
>CAMWUH010000042.1 GCA_947177325.1 uncultured Bacteroidales bacterium | reverse complement strand
TGCTCCCTCACTGCGCCAACACATCTGCATAACGCTTGACCGCCTCAGTATTAACTAATATTGGGGAACCGGGCCTAAAACGGTTAGGTCGAAGATGCGGAGTCATGAATACGTCATCGAATTTGCCGGAACCGTGCTTCTATAATAGAAACAAAGTTGGGCCGCAACCTCTCCCAAAGTTGCGACTCAACCTGTTTTAAAACTGTCGAAAAGGATCTCTAAAGCTCGTCGGGCTTATTTCCGCGTCAGGGTAATCTATCGTAATCTATTCTATCGTAATCTTTATATGTGCCGGATTTAAGTCTTAGAGCTTAAGTTGTTATGTTGATTGTCTACATTTTATTGAAAATTAAAGAGTTAAACAAGAAAAAAATTTGTAGCCGACTACAGTTTTTTTTGAGGGTTAATAAATAGTGTGGGTTGAAAAGCTTTTCAGTTGCAAAGTTAACATGATGAAAACGGCGAAAAATCACAAAATATCCCCTCTGTGCAATTTTTTTTGATTTTTTTTGACGTTGGCAAAATCGGCGTTGGCAAAATCGGCGATAAATAAATTAAATTCCAACAGTTACTTATTTCACCTTTTTTTATTATCTTTGCACTTTGTTAGGCGCAGCAGGTTGCGTCGCAACTGAAAGTCAATAACTATCAAACCATTATAATCACACTTACAAACGGTGGAAACCAAGTATATATTCGTGACGGGTGGCGTAGTGTCATCCCTCGGCAAAGGCATTATTTCTTCTTCGTTGGCTAATCTGCTCATAGCTCGCGGCTATCGCGTGACAGTGCAAAAGTTTGACCCGTATATCAACATCGACCCGGGCACTCTCAATCCTTACGAACATGGCGAATGTTACGTCACAGTCGACGGCCACGAAGCAGACCTTGACCTGGGCCACTATGAACGCTTCACCAATATTCAGACCACTCGCGCAAACAACGTTACCACCGGCCGCATTTATCAAAGCGTTATCGATAAGGAGCGCCGCGGCGACTATCTGGGCAAGACGGTTCAGATTGTTCCTCATATCACCGATGAAATCAAGCGCAACGTTAAAGCGCTGGGCAACACGGGCAAATTTGACTTCGTGATCACTGAAATCGGTGGCACCGTAGGCGACATCGAGTCGCTGCCGTTCATCGAGAGTGTGCGCCAACTGCGCTGGGAGCTCGGCAACAATTGCTGCTGTATTCACTTGACCTACGTGCCTTATATAGCAGCAGCCAAGGAATTGAAAACCAAGCCTACGCAACACTCCGTAAAGCAGCTGCAGGAAGTTGGTATTCAACCCGATATCCTTGTGCTCCGCACCGAGAAGCATATCTCAACGGAAATGCGCCGTAAAATCGCCCTTTTCTGTAACGTTGCGCCTGAGGCGGTTATCCAATCAATGGATGTACCCTCGATTTACATGGTACCTATCAAAATGCACGAGCAACACCTCGATGAGTTAGTGCTGAAGAAAACCAATGTACCCGTTGAGAGTGAACCCGACATGAAGCCTTGGCTTAACTTCCTCGACCGCATGGCGGCCGCCGAACACACAGTTACGATTGGCCTGGTAGGTAAATACGTTGAGCTTCAGGATGCTTACAAGTCAATCAACGAATCACTTTTCCAAGCAGCCACTTACAATAACCGTAAGCTCAAGCTGGTGTTTATCCACTCCGAGAAGGTCAAAGAGGACAACGTTGACGAGAAGCTCCGCGACCTCGACGGCGTTATCATTGCTCCCGGTTTCGGCCAGCGCGGTATCGACGGCAAATTCGTGGCGCTTAAATGGTGTCGCGAACATGACATTCCCACCTTCGGTATATGCCTCGGTATGCAATGTATGGTAATTGAATTTGCGCGCGATGTGCTCGGCCTTCCTGAAGCCAACTCAACTGAAATGGACCCTCAGACTCCCGACAACGTCATCGACTTGATGGAAGAGCAGAAAAGCTTGTCGGACAAGGGTGGCACAATGCGCCTTGGCGCCTTTGATTGTCATCTTGACCCTAACTCCACTGCCGCCAAAGCTTACGGCACTACTGAAATAAGCGAGCGCCACCGCCATCGCTTTGAATTTAACAACGATTATCGCGAGCAATTTGAAAAAGCGGGCATGAAATGTGTTGGTACCAACCCGTCGACGGGCTTGGTTGAAGTGGTGGAAATCCCCGGCAAACGCTGGTTTGTAGGCACACAATACCACCCCGAATATTCGTCAACAGTGCTTCGCCCCAACCCCCTCTTCCTCGACTTCATCAAAGCTGCCATCAAATATGGCAAAGAGGTGCATCCGGCCGAATAATCACCCGACATTCAGTATTTATCCGACTCTCTAACAACCATTCATTTTCACATATTCCGGCTCAAGCGAGCCCTAAAAACTGATGAATAACAACACCACCAAAATGTTTTTGTTGATGGGATTGGTTTTCCTCCTGTTTATCTTCATCAACAAACCTAAAAACAACCAGGTTGCAGAGGAAACTCAGCAAACCGAAACTATTGTCGAAGAAGAGACCGCAGGGCTCATTTCTGCCAACGAAAGCTGCATACGCAACGCTGCCTACAACATTGAACAAGCCTCAACCACTCCCGACGAAAACGGGGCCCGTCACCTCATCGGACAAGGCGTTGAACTGACATTGGCTGATGGCGTTGTAAGCGGCACCGTCACTGTCGACTCCCTGCAAGTCAGCTATGCCGAGATGCTTGAAGGCAACTACCCTGCTCAATTCTCCGAATTACAAAAACGTCAAGCCTCTGAATTGCTCAGAGCCACACTGCAAACTGCCGGCGACTATGGCCGCTTCACTCAATACTTGGCCGAGGACTCCGCCGATGACGACATTACATTGGAAAACAGCGTGTTGCGGCTCAACATCTCTCCCAAAGGGGGCATGATTAGCCGCGCAGAGCTGCTCGACAAGAAATATCGCACTTTCTTCCCTGACAAAAACGATCCCAAAAAAGTTGACTCGCTGCAGGTGGTGATGTTTGACAAAGCCGACGCATGGTACGCCTTCAACCTTCCCACAGCTGACCGCGATATCTCAACCCGCGACCTCCGTTTCACCCCCCAAGTTGTTAACGACTCAACCGTGGTGATGACTCTCGATCTGGGTGGTGGCGCCTCTTGGGGCATCCGTTACACCTTGCCGGCCGACTCCTACGTCATAGGCATGGAAATTATCCAAAACGGCATCGCTCAAAGCCACGCCTTGCGCAACGGCACTGACCGTCTGACCTTTGACTGGCACATGACAATGCCACGTCAGGAGCGAGGCCGCACCTTTGAAGAACGTAACTCTCAGGTGTTCTACAAATATGTTGGCGATGCCCCCGATAAGCTCAACTCCATGAAGTCAACTTCAGAGCAACTCGAAAGCAACACCCGTTGGGTTGCCTTCAAAAATCAATTCTTCAGCAACGTAATCGTGGCTCATCAACCGTTCACCACCGGCTCCGTGGCTCAAGAAAAGCTCGACAACGACCCTGACTTTCTTAAAAACATGGATGCTCAGCTGAGCTTCGACTATAATCCCTCGCAGGAGATTGCCGCTCAATTTGACCTCTACATCGGCCCCAACCTCTACCCTCTGCTGAGCAAATTAGACGACCGTATCGACGCAGGCGAAGATTTGAAGCTCAACCGCCTGGTGCCCCTCGGCTGGTCGTGGCTCCGCTGGATCAACACCCTTATTGTAATCCCGGTGTTTAACTTCCTCGGTGGCTTCATCTCCAACTATGGTATTATCATTCTGTTGCTGACAATCTTTATCAAGATTATCATCTTCCCCTTCACCTACAAGAGCTACATGTCGCAAGCCAAAATGCGAGTGCTTGCCCCCGAAATCAAGGAAATCAACGAGAAATATCCCGGCCAGGAAAACGCTATGGTGCGCCAGCAGAAAACAATGGCTCTATACTCCAAAGCCGGAGCTTCGCCAATGGCCGGCTGTTTGCCAATGTTGCTGCAGATGCCTATATTGATTGCGATGTTCTCATTCTTCCCGTCGGCAATCGAACTCCGTGGCGAAAGCTTCCTTTGGGCGCAGGACTTGGCGGCTCCCGACGTGATTTGCACCCTGCCGTTCAAAATACCCTTCTATGGCGACCACGTTTCGCTCTTCTGCTTGTTGATGACCGTTACCAACATCATCTACACCCGTATTAACCTGCAAAATCAACCCTCGCAGCAGTCAATGCCGGGCATGAAAGGAATGATGTATATCATGCCGCTGATGTTCCTCTTCTTTTTTAACGACTACGCAGCAGCGCTGAGCTACTACTACTTCCTGTCGCTGTTGATCACCATCGTTCAAACCTACATTTTCCGTCGTTGTGTCAACGAAGAAAAGCTCCGCCGCAAAATGATGGAGAATGCAGCCAAACCGCGCAAGAAATCAGGTTTTATGGCTCGTCTTGAAGAGATGCAACGCAAGCAGCAGGAAGCGCTTCGCCAGCAACAAGGTCAAGGCCGCAAACGCCGCTAACCCTCCCCCTGAACTCATAGCTAAAATAGCTATAATAGCTACCGAGGCTATTATAGCTATTTTTTTTAACTCTTTCGACAATCAGCTTAATATGCTCCCTATCAACCGCTCACGCTGGGGCAAATTTGCCTTCTTTATCGCTGCGATTGCAGTGGTAGCACTGTTTTTGCGCATATCCTCGCGGATAGTGGGCGAGCTGTCGGAGCAGGAACGTGAGCGAATGGAGCTTTGGGCTGATGCAACCCGGCGCCTGGCCGACCCCGAAGCAGCCGGCGACGACATCGACTTCCTGCTATCCGTTATCCAAGGCAACACAACGATACCGGTGCTCGTGGCCGACGATGCCGGCAACATCATCGACCACCGCAATTTCAATCTTCCTGATCCGGCCAATCCCGAGAGCGAAGAAAACCGCAATTTTCTTCAGGCCCGACTTCATCGACTCGCCAACGGCAACAACGTCATAGTCATTGCCGTGGCCCCCGAAGTGGTGCAGTATCTCTATTATGAAGATTCAAAGCTGCTGCGCAAACTGAGCTACTTCCCTTACCTGCAATTGGTGGTGATGATTGTGTTCATCTTGGTGGTGTACTACGCCGTGTCGTCGTCGAAACGCGCCGAGCAAAACAAGGTGTGGGTAGGCTTATCGAAAGAAACTGCCCATCAACTCGGCACCCCCATTTCATCGCTTATGGCCTGGACCGAGATGTTGGCAACCCTTGATGTCGACCCCGACATTGTTAAGGAAATTGACAAAGATGTCAACCGATTGAGCACCATAGCTTCGCGCTTTTCTAAAATCGGCTCGAAACCGGCGTTGGAAACCGAGAACCTCAACGAAGTGGTGGCGCGGGCGGCCTCCTATATGGCCACACGCATTTCATCGCGCATCAAGCTGACGGTCAATCTCTGTCCGCGCCCACTGCCGGTGGCTCTCTCGGCGCCACTGATTGAATGGGTGATGGAAAATCTGATAAAAAATGCTGTCGACGCCATGGAGGGCTCCGGCTCAATCACTATCACGTCATCAGCTCATAACAACGAAGCACGAATCGAACTGACCGACACAGGAAAGGGCATATCGCGCAAACTCCAAAAAACGATATTCAAACCCGGCTTTACCACCAAGAAACGAGGCTGGGGTTTAGGACTGACGCTCGCCAAACGTATAGTCGACGATTACCATCGAGGCCACATATTCGTCAGCCGGTCAGAGCCGGGAGTGGGCACAACGTTCTGCCTTACATTCCCGCTGACTGAGTATTGACTCTCTGACTCTTGCCACACCTTATTCGCTCTAATTTACCCGTCACAACTTTCACGCTACCATGAGAACCCTTAAAATGTATGGCTCGGCCATCAACCGGAAATTTCTTGACGAAACCGTTGAAGCACTCCGCGACGGCGGCATAATCATTTACCCTACCGACTCGCTCTATGCTCTCGGTTGCGATGCCCTCAACAATCGAGCTGTCGAGAAGATATGCGCTCTGAAAAATATCGACCCAAAGAAGCAG
This sequence comes from uncultured Bacteroidales bacterium, assembly GCA_947177325.1. Classification (GTDB taxonomy): domain Bacteria; phylum Bacteroidota; class Bacteroidia; order Bacteroidales; family Muribaculaceae; genus JAGBWK01. The sequence continues at coordinate 5,180 of CAMWUH010000042.1, read as the reverse complement.
CATCTTGCCATTCTCTGCTCCGACATCAGCCAAGCCTCGCGCTATGCTCGCCTTGACAACAGGGCCTACGACATCATTCGCCGGAATGCTCCGGGAGCTTTTACATTCATCTTGCCAGCCTCTCCGGCTCTACCCAAAGTGTTCAAAGGGCGGAGGGAAGTGGGTGTCCGCATCCCTGACGACCCCATAGCCTGCGCACTGGCCGAATCACTTGGCAATCCGTTGCTCACGACCACCATCGAGCTCCCCGACGGGATTGACTACGATATGGCCGATGTCGCTACGCTTGAAGTGGCCGAACGCTACGCCGACCGCGCCGAGATACTCATCGATGCCGGCAGCCGTGGCCTGACAGGCTCTACCATCGTTGACCTCACTGACTCCTCCGCGCCCCAGATCGTGCGCCAAGGCTTGGCCACGGTTGATATCTGAGATATCGCGGCTATCAATTGTGAACAACTATATTATCAAGCTCTTACTTATTCGTGGCATGAATTACCATTGCCCCGGCCAATCGTCGGTACTAACAAATAGTGGTGAACCGGGGCCAATTATCGGTCCGAACGGGGGAATTTTGCGTTTTTTTTATTATCTTTGCAAAAACACCCTATTGAAGCATGAGCATTGAACTGACCACCCCGGGCGACGTTTGCAAAATCGACTTGTCAAAGTCGGCAGCCTCGGCCAACCCCACAATTACCATTACCCTGAGCTGGAACGACCGTCAAGGCGGTTTGTTTGGTAAATGGCGACGCCGCGTTGACTTGGACTTGGGCGTGTTTTACGAGCTGCGCGACGGCACTCGCAATCTCATCGATGCCCTTCAGTTTGCCGACGGACGAGGAGGCGACCGCGACCAATTCACCTCGCAGGGATGCCTGACAAACGCCCCCTATATATGGCACACCGGCGACCAACGCTCAGGCGGAAATTCAGAGCAGATTCTCATTAACTGCGCCCATATCAACGAAATCAAGCGACTCGTTATCTACGCCTTTATTTATAAAGGATTGGGAGAATGGGAAAAGGGGGATGCAATGGTTAATATCGACATTCCCGGACAGGAGCCCATCAACGTTTCGCTCAACGAAAACCCATCGCAAAAGCAATTCTGCGCCATAGCCCAAATCAATATCAACGGAGATAACACTCTCGAAATCAAAAAACTGATTACATTTCACTATGGCCACGCAGATGCCGGCACCGCCTACCACTGGGGGCTGCGCTACATCGAGGGCACTAAATAACATTATTCCAAACTAATCTTCAACGTTGCAAAATTATGAGCAAAGGTAAAATACTCGTTACCGGCGGAACCGGCTACATTGGCTCGCACACAGCTGTTGAGCTCATCAATTCAGGCTATGACGTTGTCATTATCGACGACTTAAGCAATTCATCGGCCGACGTTGTCGACGGCATCGAGCGTATCACCGGCGTTCGCCCGGCTTTTGTCGAAGGCTCCTGCGCTAATCCCCATGTTGTTGCAAAGCTTTTCGCAGAGCACCCCGGCATCAACGCCATTATAAATTTTGCAGCCTCAAAAGCGGTTGGTGAGTCGGTGAAGAAACCACTCCTCTACTATCGCAACAACCTCAACATTCTCATTAATCTGCTTGAGCAGATGGCTCCCAACGGAGTGAAGGGCATTGTGTTCTCATCATCGTGCACCGTCTACGGCGAGCCCGATATTAATCCCGTAACCGAGCAATCACCCATCAAAAAGGCCACCTCGCCTTACGGCAACACCAAGCAGATTGCTGAAGAAATCATAACCGACGCCATTGCCTCAGGCGAGCCGATCAAGAGCGTCATCCTCCGCTATTTCAACCCCATTGGCTCTCACCCGTCGGCTGAAATCGGAGAGTTGCCCAACGGCGTGCCCCAAAATCTCATCCCCTACCTTACTCAAACCGCTATTGGCCTGCGCGAGAAACTCAGTATTTTCGGCAACGACTACAATACCCCCGACGGCACCTGCATACGCGACTACATCGACATTATCGACCTGGCTCGCGCCCACGTCAAAGCCGTTGAGCGGCTACTCGACCCCTCGACTCCTCAAATCGAGATATTCAATATCGGCACCGGCAACGGACTTTCGGTTAAGCAATTGGTCGACACCTTTGAGGAAGCCACCGGAGTAAAAGTGCCTCACGTCTACGCCGACCGTCGCCAAGGCGATATTGAGCAGGTATGGGCCGACCCCGCTTTGGCCAACAACGTTCTCGGTTGGAAAGCTGAAACTCCGCTTGCCGAAACCCTCAAAAATGCATGGCGATGGCAATTGCGCCTACGCGAGCGTGGCATAATGTAACTCATAAATAATTCTCAACCCCTCTACCAATCATGAAATCACTCAAACTCATATTCGCCTCAATCACCATTCTCGCAGCGGCCGGCGCTTCAGCGCAAACCACCCTTGAAGAGATGTCGCTGACGCCCGAAAAATGCGGAGGCGTCTACTATGCCTATCCCGTTACCGAGAGCCACAACACTCCCGTTCCGAAAGGCTACGAGCCCTTCTACGTGAGCCATTACGGACGCCACGGCTCCCGTTTTCTGATTTCCGACACCGACTATGAGCGAGTGCTTGTCACATTGCGCAAAGCCGATGAAGCCGACGCTTTAACTCCGCTGGGAAAGCAGGTCATGGAAGTCATGCAAGAGGCATGGGCTGAGGGAGAAGGTCGTAGCGGTGAGCTCACTCCGCTGGGCTATCGCCAACACCGCGCTATTGCCGAGCGATTGGCAACCAACTACCCTGAGATTTTCAAAGGTAACCCTGAGATTACAGCTCGCTCTACCCAGGTGATGCGTTGCGCCCACTCAATGTTTTCGTTTGTCAGCGGGTTGATGGCTCATTTCCCCGACATCAAACCTGAAATGGAGTCGAGCAAACGCCACATGATTTATCTCTGCCACAGCGAGCCCGTTTCGTGGGATTTCAACGATAACAAACTCGACGAGTGGCGCCCCGAATACACCAAATTCCGCGCGGCTATGACCAATCCCGACCGCCTTTGTCGCGCTCTGTTCAACTCTGAAGAATACATCAAACGCCACATCAACCCCGACGAGCTGATGTGGGAGCTCTATTGGGTGGCAGTCGACCTCCAAAACATGGAAACTGATCGAGAATTGTTAAGCATTTTCACCCCCGAAGAGCTGTTTAATCTCTGGAGAGTGTTTAACGCACAATTCTACATCAACAACTCATCTTATCCCCGCTCACAGGGTGTAAACGTTGACAACGCCCGCAACCTCCTCAACAACATCATCACGACTGCCGACGAATACGTTGCCTCCGGTCAAAACGGCGCTACTCTTCGTTTCGGTCACGACGGCAACATAGTGCCATTGGCTGCAATGATGCGTATTCCCGGCACCTACGGCTACACTAACGATATCGACAGCATCCACACAGTATGGAACGATTGGCGCGTCGCACCGATGGCCGCCAACCTGCAGATTATCTTCTTCCGCAACAAGAAGGGGGATGTCATTGCCAAAGCAATGCTCAACGAGGAGGAAATTGACTTCGATATCGAAGGATATAAAGCTCCCTACTACCCCTGGCCGGTGCTCCGACAGTATCTCCAAAATCTGGCTGATACCCCCTCGCGCAACTTCATGCCCGAAGAATTCCGCAATTAATTAGCTGATTAAAAAGCAGAACCAAATAAATGACTGTAGGCATAGGATTTAACCCCCGATTTTATCACGGATAGCATAAAACCGCACGGCTGATGCGAGCAGATTTCCAATTTATCACCTGTCAAAATTGCAGGTATCTTTCTCCTCGCATAGCAAATGGTTTATCTTATTAAAATCGTTCAGGTTATAAACTCCTTATGAAACAGACTGTTATTCGTTATGCCTGCTTTATTGCGGGCCTCCTTTTGCTGGGCATAGGTGTGGACATGATTGTAACCTCTGCCCTTGGCACGACACCCATTTCGAGCGTAAACTACGTGCTTTCTCTTAATCTGCCGTTAACACTCGGCACAGCCACTTTCGTGTTTAACCTCGTCATTATTGCTCTGCAATTCTGGCTTATACGCGGCGGTGTCGGCACTAAGAAAGACCGCATTGAAATCCTCTTGCAAATACCCTTCTCCGTGCTATTCTCCCTATTTATCGACTTGAATATGCTATGGGTCAGCAAGATACCCACGCCTAACTACGGTGTGCAGGTAGCCCTGCTGTTAGGCGGATGCATAGTTCAGGCCACCGGTGTGGTGCTGGAGCTCAAACCCAACGTTGCAATTATGAGTGCCGAGGGGATGGTGAAATATCTCTGCAAGCGTTATCACCTCAATTTCGGTAAAACCAAAATAAAATTTGACGTAACGCTGGTTGTAACCGCCGTTATCCTGTCGCTGATTATGGCTCGTAAAATTGACGGCGTCAGAGAAGGCACACTCGTGGCCGCTCTGCTGACCGGAGTGTTGGTCAACTGGATAGCCGCCCACATAGCCACCCGCCGCAACGTGCGCCGAATAAAGAAAATCTACCACTATCCCCTCCACTTCTTCGGCTTGAAGAAATAGGCTTGGACCGCGTTCCCCCCAATTATTAACGCAGGGAAACGCGGGTCTTAGAGCCGCATATTAGTTATATACTTTCGAGAGCTTTGAACCGGGATAATAGTGAGCCAGGATTTCGCGATAGCTGATGCCACGGGCGCCCATAACGGCGGCTCCTATCTGGCAAAGCCCTACGCCGTGGCCCCAGCCTGCGCCGCGAATTATGAAATTATCCCCGTCTCTATCGACCACAAATGCCGATGAGCGCAAATGACTCTCTGACAGCCAACGGCGTATGGTCAATTCTTTGCCGACAATCATCCGGAGATTGGTACCCACGATTTCCAATTCATATATGCGCCCCGACGGGCCGCGTTTTATTGGGTTCAGTTCCAAAATTATACCGAAATCGTGGCCCGACCTGCGGGCTACCAATTCACTCAGCCCCTCAACCGTGTAGCGCTGTTCCCAGCGATAAAAATCAGTGGTCGAGCGGTCAAAATTGTTGAGTACCTGGCTAAGAATTTCCGGGTCGTTGCAGTTGCAATAATCGCCTGACTGAGGATTGAGGATAAAGCTGCGAGCGTTGGCCTCCTGAGTGAGGTCGGCGGTGTATCGACCACCAGCGGGGTTGTCGCGCAACGGGCTCAG
>CAMWUH010000041.1 GCA_947177325.1 uncultured Bacteroidales bacterium | reverse complement strand
GCAGAGTGGTTGTTCCGTTTGGCAAGAAGAAGTACGTGACCGGTATAGTTTGCAGTCTTGCGCCGGTAGCCCCCGTTGACTACGAAGTGAAGCCGATAGCCATAGCCTTGGACAGCAAGCCGATAGTGCGTTTCCCGCAGATAAAGTTCTGGGAGTGGATAGCCGAGTACTATATGTGTGCTATCGGCGACGTTTACAAAGCTGCCGTGCCGGCGGCGCTTAAGGTTGAAAGTGAAACCTACGTAGAAATAAATCCCGATATAGAATTGGCCGATGAGCTGATGTCGCTGACCGAGATTGAGGTGATGATAATGCAGTTGCTTCAACATGAAGGCTCGCTTCCGGTAGCTGACATAGAGAAGAAACTTCAGTCACACCAACTGACACGCTCCATCAGCTGCATGCTCGAATCGGGCCACATTATAATTTCTGAAAAGCTCGTTGAGCGTTACCGACCTGAACGTAAAAGCTATGTAGTTCCGCTATTTAATTCTGACAACTATCGCGATGCCTTTGAGAGCGTCAAAGGTGCGCGCAAGCAGGAGCAGCTGCTTCAGGCGTTGCTCAGCTTGAGCGACATTCACCGGCCGGGGGTTGCGACACGCGAAGTAGAGCGCGACACGTTGTTGAAACGCGCCGACGTGGCTCCGGCCATATTATCGGCATTGGTAAAAAAAGGATTGGTTGCAATTCATAAAAAAGAGGTAAACCGATTTAAATTTGATGGCGAAGGCTCGGGCGACTTGCCTGAGTTGAGCGAAGTGCAACAACAGGCTCTATCAGAACTATATGCACAATTCCGCGATAAATCGACCGTGCTGCTTCACGGCGTAACGGCCAGCGGCAAAACCGAGATTTATTCCCACTTGATAGAGCAACAGCTCAATCAGGGCAATCAGGTACTCTACCTCGTGCCCGAAATTGCGCTTACCACGCAGTTGACCCAACGATTGCAAAAGATATTCGGCAACAGAGTGGTTGTGTATCACTCCAAGTTTTCTGACAATGAACGGGTTGACATTTGGAAAAAGATGCTTGACGAGAGCAAGCCCTGGGTGATTTTGGGCGCAAGGTCGTCGCTGTTTCTCCCGTTCAGCCGACTTGGATTGGTGATTGTCGACGAAGAACACGATGCCAGCTACAAACAGACCGACCCCGCTCCCCGCTACAACGCTCGCGACGCAGCAATTGTGTTGGCCTCGATGCATGGGGCAAAAACCCTTTTGGGAAGTGCCACACCGGCAATTGACACATATTTCAAAGCCACTTCGGGCAAATATGGCCTGGTCACACTATCGCGACGCTTCAACAATCAACCATTGCCACCAATCAAAATCATTGACCTCACCGCTGCTCGGAAAAAGAAGGAAATGACCGGGCCGCTGACAATCTCAACAATTCAAGCGGTCAACCAAACCCTCGACAATAACAAACAAGCGATATTCTTTCGCAATCGCCGCGGCTTTGCTCCGATTGCCCGATGCAAACAATGCGCATGGATTCCGAAATGCCACAACTGCGACGTTACGCTGACATATCATCAGTCGAGCCATAAGCTGGTGTGCCACTATTGCGGAGCCACATATCCCCTCCCCAATTTGTGTCCGCAATGCAGGCAGCCGTCGGTTGAGGTAATTGGCTACGGCACAGAGCGCGTTGAAGAGGAGCTGCTTAACCTTTTTCCAAGCCGCAAGATTATCCGCATGGACCTTGACACCACCCGCAACAAGGGTAATTATCAATCGCTCATCGAACAATTCTCGGCCGGCAAAGCCGACATTCTAATCGGCACCCAAATGGTTACGAAGGGGTTGGATTTTAAAAATGTGAAAACCGTTACGGTGGTCAACGCCGATGAATTGATAACATTCCCTGATTTTAAATCATCGGAGCGCGGGTTTAACATGCTTGAGCAAGTGGCCGGACGAGCCGGGCGCGGTGATAGCGACGGTGCTTCGGTTTTGGTTCAAACCTATCAACCTGACCATCCCATTTATCCCTTCGTTGTCAATCATGACTACAAGGGCTTTTACGACTACGAAATACAAGAGCGTCAACGCTTTAACTATCCACCATTCACGCGAATTATATACGTGTATCTGAAGCACCGCGATCGTGGCGCGCTGCAAACATTCTCTCAGGCTTATGCCGGACATCTGCGCCAATTGCTCGGCAACCGCGTTCAGGGGCCTGACGAGCCGAAAGTTTCGCGCATAAAGTCGCTCTATATTCAGCGGATTATGATAAAGATTGAGAGCACGGCCTCGATGGCCAAAGTGCGCAATCTGCTCCACCAGACATATTCCGCGATGGCCTCCGACCCGACGATGCGCACCTCAACCATCTACTACGACGTTGACCCGTAATCAGCGAATAATCATTTGACCCGTTGAGGTTATCGGTGTTGATATCGATATGAGGCTATTGCGGAGAATAACCGGCTGAAAGAAATGAGTTGCGATCGTAGGCAAATTCGGGCGAAAGCAGCTGATTGAGCGAAACATCGGGGTGAGATTTCACGTATGCTTCAATCAATTTCAGCCCCATATAACGACCTACTTGCCCCGGCAACTGTGGCGAGATTATCGATGTGGCAGGAGACGCGTCAAAAAGGCGGGCGCGGTCAACGGGGTCAGTTGAATATATCAAATTCCTCATAACCATCGTTTCCCATATTTGCCGCTCAGAGCGTTCAACGAGATCAACTTGCTCGGGAGTCCACCCCAGCATATCGCCAATGTTGGCATCGGGCACTAACTGCATCATTGTATAGTCAACCGCGCCATCGTGGAGCAGCTGTTGGGAGAGGTCGGCATAGTTGTCGCGGAGGTCATAAGCTACTGCGAGTCGGGCTCGGAGCACATCGTAGGGTATGCGTCGCCATTGTTTCTCTACCTTGGCATAATCAGGCATCGAGCGATAACCGTCGTAGTCAGCCCCCAAATAGTGGTTGAGGGCGATAAAAACTGTTGAATCAACGAGCATAACCGATTGACGGTAAGGTGAAGTAATAGCAAAATATTCAGCTGCAGTCAATTGCGGAAGCTTTTGGCTGATATTGGTTTCCAACTGAGCCAATTGCATGGCAAGCGAGTCGGAAGCATTGAAGCGTTGGGCAATGTCGGGCAGAAAAACGCTGAAGGCAGCCGAATGACTGAGTGTGTCGATTGAGCCGCGTAAATCGGCCGAAGTAAGGCCCATCATAAATAAATAATCGCTCAATGGGCCGCCATAAACTGATATTATAGAGTCTTGCTGATTTTCAGAGAGTTGACCAAATGTGGCAACGATGCTGTCAAGGCGCACAAGCGGTTGGGCTTCGGAATTACCGGCCTTTGTCGGGGAGCTGCCACAACTCGTTGTGCATGCAAATATCGGGGCAAAAAGGAGATAAATCAATAGCTTTTTCATAATCAAATGTAAAAATAACTTCTCAAATATAAATAATTCCGGCGATAAAAGAGTTCATTAACCGGTTTTTTTCTTAATTTTGCAGTAAAATTTATATGGAATAGACATTCATGCGTCATATTTTCATCATATTTGCTTTCATAACCACACTTCTTTGCTCGGCAGCCGCTGCGGTCGAAAAGCAGTTTGTGCTCGTGCTCGACCCCGGCCATGGAGGTAAAGACTATGGCGCAATCGGCGAAGTAACCAACGAGAAATCAATCAACCTGGCCGTTGCGCTTCAATTCGGCAAATTGGTGGAAGCCAATATGCCGGATGTTAAGGTGGTGTACACTCGCAACACTGACGTGTTTGTGTCGCTCAACGACCGTGCCAAAATTGCCAACAAGGCTAAAGGCGACCTGTTTGTGTCGATTCACGTCAACTCCGTTGACCGCAAAAACCGAAATCGCGCCAATGTGGCCGGAGCCGAAGTGTTTACTCTCGGCCTGCACAAAACCGAGGAAAACCTCGCCATAGCCAAGCGTGAAAACTCCGTTATGGCTCTGGAAGCTGACTATTCCGAGTCATACAAAGGTTTTGACCCTAATTCGGTAGAGTCATACATTATCTTTGAGCTATCGCAGAGCATCCACCTTGACCAGAGCATTGCATTTGCCGGAGCGGCCGAGCGACAATTAGTTAAAAACGCCGGACGAGTTGATAAGGGCGTAAAGCAAGCCGGATTTTGGGTGTTGTGGGCCACGAGCATGCCGGCAGTGTTGGTCGAACTTGATTTCATCTGCAACCCGCGGTCAGAGGCTTTTATGAACTCTAAAGATGGCCAGAACAAGCTCGCCACATCTCTATATAACGCCTTTGCCGAATATCGCGGCAAATCCACACCTTCGGCTCCACGCCCCGCCAATAACGCCGCTCAGCAACCGCAGCAGCATCCGGCAGATACTGACACAGCCAACGAACCCGTTGCGACAGGCTCTGACGCTGATGCCATCACCTATCGTATTCAAATTGCCACCAACCCTACTCCTCTCAAAGCTAAGGCACCCGAGCTGAAAGGTGAGCAAGGAGTCGACAACTATTATGAAAAAGGGTTGTATAAATACACCATAGGCAACTATACTTCGCTCGACGATGCCCGCAAGGCCCTTCCTGCGATTAGAAAAAAATTTAACCAGGCTTTTATCATTAAAATGCAGGGCAATCAACGCATCTACGACTGATTCCCTCCTGTTTTTATCCACAAATATCCCTAATAAGTAATCTCATCCACATCCCAATAAAATTATGAGCGCAACATCCAAAAAAGAATTTAAAATCGGCTTATGCTTCATCATAGCACTCGTTATATTATATTTTGGCATCGAATATCTCAAAGGCCATAAAATGTTTTCAAAAGGTCAAAGCTACTATGCCGTTTATGAAGATGTTCAAGGACTGCAGTCAACCGCCAATGTGAGCCTTTCGGGCGTAAAGGTAGGTCAGGTGAGCGATGTCAGTCTCGACCCGGCCAATCCGTCGCGCGTTATCGTGAAATTCAATATCGACACTGATGTGAAACTTCCCGTAGGGTCAGCGGCAATGGTCTCTAAAGACCTTCTCGGCACCACTACCCTCGTGATTAATCTCGCGCAAGGCAGCAACTACTATGCATCGGGCGACACCGTAAAATCAGCAATAGAGTCGGGCCTTATGTCGCAAGTGAGCGATATGATGCCCGAGGTCAGCAACGTGTTCTCTAAAATCGACACTATGCTCACAAGCCTCAATAACGTTGTCGGTCATCAATCACTGATCAACACCATCGAAAACCTTGATCAACTCACATCCGGCCTCAAGGGCACAGTCAATAATATCAATGCAACAACCCGCGCTCTGCCCGGCATGACCACCCAAGTGTCAAGTCTCATAGCCCGAATCGACACCATCGCTGCCGACCTTAGCGCCGTCAGCAACACCATAGCATCAGCACCGCTCGATTCTACACTGGCCCACTTTAATGAAATTTCAGCCAACCTCAACGACCTCACAGCTCAGCTTAAGGATCCCGACTCATCGTTAGGCCAACTTATCAATTCGCCCGTACTCTTTGATAATCTGCGCAACGTTACCGCCGATATCGATTCGCTAATCGTTGACATCAAACGCAATCCCAAACGCTACATCTCTATCAAGCTGCTCTAATAGTATAGGCGCGGCATTATTTAGAATTAGTCTAAATAACGCAAAACTGAAAAATAATCCGTCGACTACTCCAAAAGCTTTTGTTTATAGGCTTCGGCACGGGGTTAACAATGTTATCAACATAATAGCCTAAATAATTATCTAATATTATAACCTGCTAATAGCAAGCATTTTCGCCAACTTATTTAAAGCATTGCTTTATAGCACCAAAACATCTTTGTTAAAACGCTGAATTTCAGCAGAGTTGCAAATATTTTGAATTTCCAAATAAAATCATCATTGTTTTTTCATTTTTTTTTTGTGAATTTTGCATTGTCAAATCAGCCATCGGGCATTGACCTTATGCCCTCGGCTCTTTCAGTTCCGGGCTATACCCGGAAATTTTTTCTGCCATAACCAATCTTTATTACAAACACACTCGTCCTCTACCCTACTTCAACCCAAATGACCTCGACTATTCAACAAAAATGGGAACAATGCTGCCAACTGATAAGCAGCAACGTCTCGGAAGCGCAGTTCAACGCTTGGTTTAAACCTATCAGCGTAAAGAGCTACGCCAACAACCGCCTGACGCTTTCTGTTCCCACTGCCTATTTTGTTGAGCATATCGAGGAGCATTACGGTTCCTTGCTTATCAAAGCCCTCGTTAAAGTGTTTGGTAAAGGTATCGAGCTCTTTTTCCACTATAAGCAGGTTAACAACGAGCCTACATCAGGCGTCGACGTTAAAGCAGTCAAAGGCTCGCCGGCTGTTAAGCCCGGGCTGCCCGATGCAAATCCGTTTAACAATTCAATCTCGAAAGTAGCTTTTGACTCTCAACTCAATCCTCGCTACAACTTCGACAACTATTGCGGCTCGGTATCAAACAAAATCGCCCTCTCCATAGGCAAAGCCATCGGAAATAACCCCGACAACAAAACTTTCAACCCCCTGTTTATATTCGGCCCATCGGGCGTTGGCAAAACCCACCTGATGCACGCCATCGGTTTGGCTATCAAAGAACGTCGCCCCGAGCGAAGAGTAATGTACACATCTTCCCGACTGTTTGAGAGCCAGTTTACCGCTGCTTCACGCAACGGAAAAATCAACGACTTTATCTATTTCTATCAGGGTATTGACGTGCTCATCATCGACGATATCCAGGACCTTATTGATAAAGAGAAAACACAAAACGCTTTCTTCCACATTTTCTCACACCTTCACCTCAACAATCGCCAAATAATCATCTCCAGCGACTGTGCTCCCGCACAGCTCAAAGGAATGCCTGAGCGACTGCTGACGCGCATGAAATGGGGCATCACCGTTGAGCTTGAGCGCCCCGACATTCAACTGCGTCGAGAAGTGTTGGAACAAAAATCGTTGCAAGACGGCTTGACAATCCCTGCTGAAGTTCTCGACTTCATCGCCGAGAATGTAACCGACTCTATTCGCGAACTCGAAGGCATCGTTGCTTCACTTCTGGCCCACGCCACAGCCTTAGGTCGCGAAGTGAACCTCGACCTGGCGCGCTACGTGCTCTCCAACTCTATCAAAATTAACAAGCGCCAAATCAACTTTGAGATGGTAACCAACAGTGTGGCCCAACACCTCAACATCGACCCCGAGTCAATCTACTCCAAAGGGCGCAAACGCGAAGTTTCCGATGCTCGTCAATTAGTGATGTATCTGGTTAAAAAGCACACCAAAATGTCGTCAACCGCAATTGCCACCCGATTGTCGCGCACTCACGCAACAGTGCTCCACGGCGTAAAAACAATCGAAGAACGCCTCCAATTTGAAAAGCCGTTGCAGGAAACCATCTCAGCAATCGAAACGCTGCTCCATAACGCATAACAAGATTCTTTCCCGCGAAAATATAAAACTGCACCCAAAAAGTTAAACATAACGTTTTTGGGTGCAGTTTAATAAGCTACTCGTTCAGGAAGGGAACAAGGAGTGCGTTGAGCTGGTCGCTCTCTACGAGGAAACCGTCGTGGCCAAACTCCGATTGAATTTCCGCATAATGCGCCGTTGAAATCTTAGATGCCAGATTGCGCATCTCCTCGGCTGGGAAAACAATGTCCGTAGTCAACCCGACAACAAGAGTCGGCATCGTTAGGCGATTAAGAGCTGCTTGCATACCGCCTCGGCCGCGACCAACGTCGTGAGTGTCAAATGCATCAAGAATGGCCACGTAGGAGTAGGCATTATAGCGGCGCACGAGTTTTTCGCCCTGATAACGCTGATAGGTGCAAGCGCGATGTGAAGGCAAAATAGTGTCGCTTTGAGGGTCGCGCTGCGTTAGATTGTAGCCCGACGGGCCGCGATATGAAAGTAAGGCGATGGCTCGTGCGGCAGCCAATCCTTCAGCGGCAGCGTTAGCCGTCGGCTCTCCCCACGTCGGGTCGGCAAGAATAGCCATTCGTTGGGTTTCATCGATTGCAATGGTCCAGGGTGTAGCAACTGCATCTGTGGCGAGCAAAACGAGCCGGCCAAATCGATTCGGCTCTTCTACAGCCCATTCAATTGCTTGAAATCCACCTACCGAACAACCTATCAATACGTTGATACGACCAATGCCAAGATGCTCGGCGAGCAGCTTGTGGGCAGCCACTATATCGCGGATGGTAAATTTGGGGAAATTCTGATAATATGGTTTACCTGTGGCGGGATTTTCTGAAAGAGGAGCCGTTGTGCCGTATGGCGAACCAATGAAATTGGCACACACAACAAACCATTTATCCGGGTCGAGAAAACGACCGGGCGCCACTGTGTTAGGCCACCAGTCTGCGACATCGGAATTAGCCGTCAAGGCGTGGCAAACCCACACAACATTGTCGCCATCAGCGTTTAATGTGCCGTAGGTGTGGTAAGCGATTTTAAAGTCTTCAAGGATGCCACCTTGCTCTAACTCAAATGGTTGGTTGTGAAAATAATATTTTATCATCAGCAAATTTCAAAATTTACCACAAATTTAACATAAATTTCTTAAAAAATGAAACTTTTGACAATGAAAAGTACAATTCTTATAGCTGCTTAAATTTTATAAACCTGTTTCTTAAGCTCTGAAGCTACTTCATCAGCATTGAGCGGCTCAGTGGCGAGCAAATATAGGTTGACCGGATTCAACCCCGGCCCATAAGGGGGCTGCACGTAATCGGTTGAAATTATATCAAAGCCGTTGCGATGGTAAAACTCTATGCGCCGAGCAGCCAATGGCGAGAGAGAAGGTGGCTCTGCCTCGAGAACCACTGGCCTTGCGAGCAAACCGCTCAACATACCGAGAACTCGTGAGCCTATGCCACGACCTCGCTGTTCGGGATCGAGGGCAAAGTGCTCGATATAGGAGAATTTTCCGAAATGCCACATAGTTATAAATCCGGCAAAGAGGTTGTCGACGAAAATTGCGCGCAAGGAAACGGTATCGGTCGCAACAAGGTCGCAGAACTCACCAATCGGCCGACGTTCATCGGCCGGAAACGCTCTCTCATAGAGGTCAAGAATTTGCCTACAATCTCCTGATCGAAACGGCTTTAAAGTAATCTCCCCGGTGGCAGTTTCCATTAAAGTTTAGCCTAAAGTATAACCGTTTGATTCTATATCATTTACACTGCAAGCTTCCGAATGTCAAAGCATCGGCACGGTGAACACAAATCGCGAACCGCTCTCCATGCCTTCTTCGCAATAGATATTGCCCTTAAGCAACTTAGCTGCGGCAGCACAGATTGAAAGTCCGAGACCTGAACCTTGCGACGATGAATCGATTTTTTCAAATCGCTCGAAGATAATTTTCTCCTTACCGTCAGGCACACCAATACCGGTGTCGGTAACAGTGAAAGTAACAGTTTCGTTGTCGTCGTCGATATGATAATCAAACGTGATTGAGCCTTCGGGGGTGAATTTTGCCGCATTTGAGAGCAGATTGATGAGCACTTGTTCAACGCGGTGACGATCGGTGATGATAATCGCATCATCTTCGTCGAGAGAAGGCTGTATGAGCTTCACGCCGGGTTGAATCATAGGCTGCACGGCTCCGACTGCAGTTTCGATGATTGATTTCAGAGAAGCGGGTCGAAGTTTCGGACGCATCTTTTTATCCTCAAGGCTACCCATTTCAAGCACGTCGGAAACAATGGTCTTTACCAAATCAGTGTTCAGGCGAATAATGTCGGCAAATCGTTGCAGGTATTGACGGCGATTTTCATCCACGCAGTCAACGATAAGCTGAGAATATTCGGCAACGGCATCGAGGGGAGTCATCACCTCGTGAGAAAGGTTGGTGATGAACTCGGTTTTATGGGTATTGGCCGAGCGGGCTTCATCGCGCGCTTTAACCAATTCCGCCTGCGACTCAAGCAGTTGTTCGGTTTCGATGTGGAGACGTTCGTTTGACTCCTTCAGGCGATTGGAAAGCTGGCGGCGACGCACGAGCAAAATCCACAGCAAAATAGCCAGGCTGAGCAACAGAATTGAGAGAATGATGAACAGTCGGGTTTGAGTGCGGTGGAGATTTTTACGCTCGTTGTCATATCTGTTTTGCATTTGTTGATTTTGGTCACGCAAGTGCGAAACGTCGTAAAGCGACTCAAGCTGGCGATAGCGGTCCTGACGCATTTCTGTCATCACATCGTTGGATATGTCAACATATCGGGCCAGAGCCTCAAGTTGTAATTCCTTATTGTTGGTAGCTCGAGCCGCTTTGATAAGATTGTGGAGATAGAGCAAATCCAGAAATGGAGTGGGAACACTCGCATTGCGGTTGACTATCTTCTGTAACAAAGGGATAGCTTCACCGTAGCGCTGATGGGCCATCAGATAGAATGCTTTGGCCGATGGATTATTCTCTGATAAGCGACGCGCATCCGGGTCGATTTCTTCAAGCAGAAGAATCTCATTATAGATTGAATCAACCTGCCGGATATCCATTTTGGCATATTGCGTCAACATACGTGTCATCGCATTGGCTCGTGAGTTGTGATATTGCTTGTAAATGCGTCCTTCGCGATGATAATTTTCCTCCATCGAATCAAGCAATTCAATGTAACGCTGATTTGACCCAAGCACTTTTTCAGAATCGAAACTGCGTAGACTCGATGTTGCCAGATTTGTCAGAATCGTGTTGCGCAATGCGTTTGATTTTGAGGTAATCGAGTCGGTCATATTCAGAGCTGATTCCAGATAATCATAAACGGCGTATGAGCCGGTGCTTCGATTGAGGTAAATGGCGATTTCGCCCAGAAGCTGAATGCGTTGGTAGATATCGCCCGTGCCGTGGTTGCGATAGTAGCCCACGAGGTCCTTGATGGCTTCGGCACGTTGTTCGGGCGTAGCTGTGTTGCTTTTGCATTGCGCCTGCACTATGTTAAGAAACGCGAGAGTTTCGCGCTGGTTATTTGAATCGGGGATGCGGCGCGCCTTATTGGTGAGGATGCGCAGAATAGAGTCGTTGCGCATGGCCGAATTGGAGGCATTACGGAGCGCATCGAGCATTATATCATAGTTTTTTACCGATTTGGCGGTTTCATAGAGCGTCATTGCAACGTCATAGCGCGCATCGCGCGGCACCAGGTCAAAGATGTGGTAAAGTATAGTAATCGAATCATCATTGGTAGTGGCTGCGCTGAGGTCTTGGTAAAGATGTGCAACTAATGTGTCACGCTCAGCCCCGTCGGGGAGAATGAGCTTGGGGTGAGACACGGCATTAGCGGTCAACGCTGAGATTAACAGCAACAAGCCTGATAAGAGGTGTTTCATGACTCTGATTGAAATGATATAATGGTTACTTGAATATAGTTACTTGAAGATGCTTATTTAAATTGATCTGCTATCTGTTGACGCGATAGTTGAAGGGGGAAGTTTGCGATGGGGGCCCGGCCTGGCAGTCGTCGAAGAAATGATGATGGCGGGTGTGGCACTCGGTTAAGGTTTCGTCTATGATAATATGACGGGTGGCCATTTGCCCTATGC
>CAMWUH010000040.1 GCA_947177325.1 uncultured Bacteroidales bacterium | reverse complement strand
GATATAAAGCATCCAGGGAGTGTTGCCGCCTTCGAGCATCATAGGCTCGATTACAGAGGCCATGGCGTTGGCTTGGGGAGCCGCCAAGGCGTTTTCACCCTCGAAGCCGTAAACCTGATTAAGCACGAGGATTACGCCACCAACGGTTGCGGCTGCTACCAGAGTGCCGAGGAATTTCCATGACTCCTGTTTCTTGGGGGTGGAGCCGAGCCAGTAGCCCACCTTAAGGTCGGTGACGAAGCCGCCGGCCATCGACAGGGCCGTACAAACCACGCCGCCGATAACCATAGCGGCAACGATGCCTCCGGTGCCTTTCAAGCCGATTGCCACGAAAATGGCTGAGGCGATGATAAGAGTCATGATGGTCATGCCCGATACCGGGTTAGAGCCTACGATTGCAATGGCGTTGGCGGCAACGGTTGTAAAGAGGAATGAAATTATCACAACAACGGCCCAGGCCACTAAGGCTTGCCACCAGCAGTTGATAACTCCGGTCATGAAGAAAATGAGCACTGCAGCCAAGGCAATCGCCATATAGAATACCAGATGCTTCATGGAAATGTCCATTTGCCAACGCACCGGGCGGGCGGCTTTGTCGCCTTTGAACTCACGACCGGCGAGCCCTACGGCTTGCACAATGATAGGCCACGATTTGATAATGCCGATGATGCCGGCCATTGCAATGCCGCCGATACCAATCATTCGGGCATAGTTTTTGAAGATGCCTTCGGGCGCCATAGCTGTGATTTCGGGAGAACCGTAAGCACCCATCAGCGGAATGATAACCCACCAAACGAAGGCTGAGCCGGCGAAGATAATGAAGCCGTAGCGAAGCCCTACAATGTAGCCCAAGCCGAGCACGGCAGCGCCGGTGTTGCACGAAAACACCATCTTGGCTTTCGCTGCAAGCGATGCGCCCCAGG
Source organism: uncultured Bacteroidales bacterium (assembly GCA_947177325.1). Classification (GTDB taxonomy): domain Bacteria; phylum Bacteroidota; class Bacteroidia; order Bacteroidales; family Muribaculaceae; genus JAGBWK01. Next base: position 10,654 of record CAMWUH010000040.1, on the reverse strand, counting down.
TGTAAGCGGTTGAAGTGACTGTTTCGGCCCACCAGCCAAATGTTGCGACAATGTAGTCATAAACACCGCCGACCAACGAGGCAATCAGCAGCAACACGGCTTGCCCCTTGTTGGCGGAATTCTGACCCGATGCGAGCACCTGAGTAGTGGCGGTTGCTTCAGGGAAGGGATACTTGCCGTGCATATCCTTGACGAAATATTTGCGGAACGGGATAAAGAACAATATGCCCAGCACACCGCCAAATAGCGACGACAGGAAAATCTGAAGGAAATTGACCGTAATGTCGGGGAATTTGGCTTTCAGAATGTAGAGCGCGGGGAGAGTGAAGATGGCGCCGGCCACGATAACGCCCGAGCATGAGCCGATTGACTGAATGATGACGTTCTGGCCCAAGGCGTTTTTCTTGCCAAGAGCGCCTGAAAGGCCCACGGCGATAATTGAAATTGGGATTGCGGCCTCAAACACCTGACCTACTTTCAGACCGAGGTAGGCGGCGGCTGCTGAAAACACAATGGCGAGCATCAAGCCCATGCCAACGGAGTAGGGGGTTACTTCGCGATAGTCGCGGGCAGGGTGCATCAGCGGGCGGTAAGTCTCATCTTTGCCTAACTCGCGGAATGCGTTTTCGGGAAGCGCAGCGGGGTCGGCGTCGGCATAGATTTCCTCCGGAGCGTCGGGGGCGTCGACCTTGGCGGCTGTTTCTTTAAAATTGGTTTCTGATTTCATTTGTGATAAAGATTTTGGAGCAACCGGGCGAATGTGTCACGGTTGAGCGAATTTCAATTATAGAGTCAGGCAGGCGATTGGCCGGGCTGATTGGTTGCGGTAGGGCGGGAGAGGATGTCGAATGTATCAACGATGATTTCGGTGACTGAGCGGGTGATGGCGTTGCGGTCTTGATACTGCCGGGTGCGGAGTTTTCCCTCGATGTAGAGTTTCGTTCCTTTGCTGATGTAGCGCTCGGCGGTTTCGGCGGCCTTGTCCCACATGATGATGCGATGCCATTCGGTGCGCTCCGGCACAGCCGTTCCGTCGGCCGCAGTGCGGGCAGGCTCGTTAGTGGCGAGGCTGAGGGTGGCCACGGGGCGAGTGCCGACATAGCGCACCTCGGGCGCAGTGCCGACGTTGCCTACTAAAATTACTTTGTTGACGCTCATGTTTGATTAGAAACTGAGGGTGAACCCGATTGAGGGACACCAGGAGTGAACGTGATAGTCGGCAGAGAAAGTGTTGGTGGCCGGGTTAACCAGTGTGTTGACCATTTGACCAATAGTGTTGAGGATAACGTCGGGATAGGTGCAAGAGCGATTTTTGGCGCCGAGACCGGCAACATACATCAGCGATGCATCGATCGAGAAGTTTTTGACGGGGCGGAATGAGACACCGACCGAGGGCTCGATTTTGGTCATGCCGGGAGTTTCGGGGTTATAGTGAGTGGCGCTGACGGGGGATGTATCGATCATCAAGCCGGCGCGCACATCGAAGCGGTCACTGACGCCATATTCGGCACCGAGATGGAAGGTCCATGAGTCGCGATAGTTTTTCTCGATGTGCTGATTATAGGCGCTCAGAGCTTGGTCGAGAAACTCGATGTCGAGCGATTTGTAGGCGCTCCAACCGGTCAGTTGAGCATCGAAGGCCACGATAAGATTTTCGATAGGTTTGTAGCTGACGCCGAAGTTATAGACAGCCGCACATGGCATTGCTGCCTTGAACTGGGAATTGTTGATGATGCCGAGCGAGCCGTTGAGAATTGTTGCTGCATGCTCGTTGGCATAGCTCAACGAGGCATCGCCGGCTTTCACTTTCATCATCATTTTCGAGCGGTAGCTGAAGCCAACGGTCCATTTCGGGTTGATGTCCCACATAACGCCTACATTGGCGCCCGCTGCTACTGAGGCTGAGCCGTTGAGGTTGATTGATGCGGGAATGGTCGTGGGGCTGTATTCGTAGTAGTATTCCGCCGGGAGCATGAGCTTCTGCATGGCGTTGAACGACAGCGGGTCAATCAAGCCTTTGTTGAGGTTGACGTTGGCCCAGGTAATCATCAGGCCGACACCCACTGAGAGTCCCTTGACGGGCTGCCACGCGACGGTGGGTTGCACAGTGAATGTTTTCAGCGAAACTGACTGGTTGAGCACTGCTCCGGGCCAGTTGTTGGTCCAGTTGATGCCGGAGCCGTAGGGTGTGTAAAACGCGAGACCGGCTTTAATTTTGTCAGTGATTGAGAAACCGATGGTTGCCGACAGGGGAGTCGACATTGAGTTGTCGGTGGTGTAGGTCTGATCGTAATGGTGGGTCGACGCCGGGATGAGGTAGAGACCGTCCATTGTTTGCAGACCGCTGTTAGTGTAGGTGATGTTGTCGGCTGAAGCAGTGGCGATTATGCCTGTAAATGAACCGGTGATTTCCAGATTTTTTTCGAGCGAAGTCAATCCGGCCGGGTTGAAGATTTGTGATTCCGAGCCGAGGTGCATTGCAGTGCCTACATGGCCCATACCATTCTGGCGAGCAGAGAGGGTGTTGATTTGATAGCCTTCGGCCGATGCGGTCAGCGCCGCGCAGATGGTTAAGGCTGATGCGATTGTTTTTAATTTCATTATAAAGGGAATTTAGGCCTCCGCGGAGTTTTCTACCCATAGAAGGGCAATCATGAAGGCAGATAAGAATCTTTGAAGCCGATGAAGTAGAGGATGCCGTCAAGACCAATAGTTGAGATTGACTGCTTGGCGGTTTGCTTCACTTTAGGCTTTGCATGGAAGGCGATGCCGAGACCGGCAGTGGCAAGCATCGGGAGGTCGTTGGCCCCGTCGCCAACGGCTATGGTCTGGGCAATGTTGATGTTCTCAAATTGGGCAATCAATCGGAGCAACTCGGCTTTGCGGGTTCCGTCGACGATGTCGCCAACGAATTTGCCGGTTAATTTGCCGTCGACGATTTCAAGCTCGTTGGCGTAGACATAGTCAAAGCCGAAGCGTTTTTTCAGATATTCGCCGAAATAGGTGAAACCGCCTGAGAGGATGGCTGTTTTGTAGCCGGCCCGGTGAAGCACATCCATCATTCGCTCTACCCCCTCGGTTATGGGAAGCGACTCGGCAATCTCTTGCATGACGCTCTCATCAAGACCTTTGAGCAGGGCCACGCGGCGGGTGAAGCTCTCTTTGAAATCGATTTCGCCACGCATGGCGCTCTCGGTGATTGCTCTGACCTGCGGGCCAACTCCGGCGCGGTCGGCCAATTCATCGATAACCTCGGTTTCGATGAGCGTCGAGTCCATATCGAAGCACACCAGTCGGCGGCTGCGTCGATAAATGTCGTCGGCTTGCATTGAGATGTCAAATTCTTCCTGCGCTGAAATCTGCATGAACTTACGCTGCATGCGGCCATAATCATCGGGGGTGCCACGCACTGAAAATTCTACACACATTTTCGACTTTTCATCCATCTTTTCGGCCAGCGAGGGGCGACCGGTCAGGCGCATGATGCCGTCAATGTTAAGCCCTTGAGTGGCAATTTCTTCTGACACCAAAGCAATGTGGCGGGCAGTGATTTTTCGCCCCAGAATAGTGATAATCCAGCGATTTTTGCCTTGCCGGCCCACCCAGTTTTCGTATTCTTCAACAGTGATTGGGTTAAAGCGGATTTTCACCCCCAACTCGTAGGCCTTGAAGAGGAGGTCTTTTAGAATGATGCCTGACACGTCGGGGCTTGTCTTGAACAGAATACCCAGCGAGAGGGTGTGGTGGATGTCAGCCTGGCCAATGTCGAGGATAGTAGCATTATATCGGGCCAATATAGCGGTGAGCGAGGCGGTAACGCCCGGCTTGTCCTGGCCGGAGATTGAGATAAGAATTATTTCGATATCGTTTTGTTTCATTAGCTGAAAGGTGGGGGTTTAAAACTCCTGATTTGCTGCAAATATACGACTTTTTAACGGATAATCAGCTATGTCGGGGTTAAAAAGGGGGAGGAGTCAGAGGCCTTTGACGCGCCCGGGGTTGGCGGCGATGAAGGCTTTCCATGATTTTGCGCCTTTGGCTACTTCGGGTTTGCCGGTTTCAAAGAAGTGGCAGAGGGCTGCGCCGAGGGCATCGGTGGCATCGAGTTCGGGCAGAAAACTTTCTTCCGGTATGTCGAGCTGTCGGCGAAGCATCTCTTTGACTTGCTCTTTGGATGCGGCTCCGTTGCCGGTGATGGCCATTTTTATAAGGCGTGGCTCATACTCGGCAATGGGCACGTCGCGCGACAGGGCGGCGGCCATGGCAACGCCCTGGGCGCGGCCAAGTTTGAGCATAGATTGTACGTTTTTGCCGAAGAAGGGGGCTTCGATAGCCATTTCATCGGGGAGATATTGCTCCACCAGGCCGAGCACACGCTCATAAATGCGGCGCAAACGCAGATAATGACTCTCAAATTTCGACAGTTTTATAACACCCATCGCTATCAGCGACGGCTTTTTGCCGATTATGCCCAAAATGCCGTAGCCCATCACGTTTGTGCCGGGGTCAATGCCAATTATTATGCGGTCGTATTGCTTAAGCGAGGAATCGGGTTTCGGCATCAGTCAATAATTTGCATTGGAGTGGTAAAGGTAACGGCGTGTTCGGGCCCTCCGCACGATTTAATCAATTCGGCTATAAGCGGTTGTCCTTTAGCGTCAAGCAGCTCGGCTGCCTGCTCAATGTCGGCGGTGTGGAGTTGCAGCGAGAATGAGCGCATGGCAGGGTCAACATCGATAAGCAATTCGAGCAACAGCGGGTCAGTGACGACTCCCGACTCCGTGAGCGCCGGAATCAGTTGTTGCTTGACGAAATCGACGGCCCGGCTGAAGTGGGCGTGGTCAATGTGGAAAGAGGTATTCAGAATATACATTGTTGTAGAGAGTGAGATTTGCTTTGTGGAGTAATCAACGGGAGTAGACATTTTAGAGCCGGCTCTTATTTACGGTTGCGGCGCTTGATGTAGCGGCGGAGGAAGCTGAAGTGGCGACGGATTGATTTGCCGGCGCCGAAATAGTAGCTCATGATTTTGAAGCGTTCATAGAGCGAGCGCGAGCGATTGCGGGTGGTTTCGCCCTCGTTAAGATAGTCGATGGTGACGGCATTGAGGTTGATGTTGAGGCGAGAGCGCTGCAGACAGCGGATGCACCAATCGTAATCCGATGAAAATTTGTAGCGCACATCATAATAGCTTGTTATGCGGATGCTTGCCATAAAGGCCTGATGGCAGACGAGCATACCGTCGGCAAACGATTCCGCCGTAAGCACTTCGGGAGCTGAAAGATGGCGAGGGCCGATGTAGTTGCCGTTGATGTCGACGATATCGGTTTCGCCGTAGACGATGTCAACTTCGGGGTTGACTGAAATGGCTGAGGCATAGAGGTTGAGCGTGGTCGGGGAGTGGAAGCGGTCGCCTGCATTAAGGAAAATGACGTAGCGGCCGCGAGCACGTTCCAGTCCGCGGTTCATGGCATCGTAAATGCCGCGGTCAGGATCGGAGCTGAGGCGTCGGCGCTCGTTGGGAGCACTTTTGATTATGCTGAGTGTGGCATCAGATGATGCTCCGTCAATGATTATATGCTCGTAGTCGGTAAAAGTTTGCTCATCAACGCTTTTCAACGTAGCGCCGATAGTGGTTTCGGCGTTGCGACAAACGGTTATGATTGAAATCAGAGGCTGCGTGACCATAAATACCCAATTAATTGTTGTGAGTTGTAACGTGGATTAAAGTTTGATTTCAGTGGCTGCGATGTCTGTGCCTATAAATTTTGAGGCCATTTCAGAGAATTTGGCCGGATTTTCGGTTGTCAGATAGCGACACGACCCGCCGCGAGTAAGCCGCTCGGCCATTTCGGGGTGACGATGCAGATAATCGTCGAGGCTGTCGGCCACGATTTCGCCTTGCGCTATAAGATTGATGCCTTGAGGGAGATATTTTTTGATTTTCGGCAAGAGGTGAGGATAGTGGGTACACCCCAATATGATTGCATCGATATCGGGGTCGTCGGCGAGCAGTCGTTCAATCTCTTGCTTTACGAAATAATCGGCACCGGGCGAGTCGGCCTCTCCGTTTTCAACCAGAGGCACCCACATGGGGCATGCCCGGCCTGTTGACTTAAATCGGGGAAAGAGCTTGGCAATCTCCATGTTGTAGCTCTCGGAGCGGATGGTGCCGGGTGTGCCGAAAATGCCTATATGGCCTGACTCTGAGAGCGCTCCCAGACGCTCTACCGTAGGCCTGATTACCCCCAACACACGGCGCGAGGGGTCGACCGACGTCGGCAGGTCATTTTGCTGAATGGTGCGGAGCGCTTTGGCCGAGGCTGTGTTGCAAGCCAAAATTACCAACGGACACCCTTCGACATTCATCAACCTGTCGACGGCCTCGAGCGTGAAGCGATAAACGATGTCGAAGGAGCGGTTACCGTAAGGAGCGCGGGCATTGTCGCCCAAAAACACGTAGTCGAATTCAGGCAATCTGCGCTGCAAATCTTTCAATATGGTCAAGCCGCCGTAGCCCGAGTCAAACACGCCGATTGGGCCGCATTTGAGCGCGGAATCGAGCGGGGCGAATGATGAGGTTGATTTCTCAGGCATGATTATGAAAAAGAGGTTAGCGCAAAGATAATAATAAAATTTAAAGGCTGCAAACGTCCTGATCAATCAGGTGACGCAGCAGCCTTTGAAAAAGATAGTGTAGAGAACGCTCCGGGAAAGATTATTTCACTACGCGACGTTCTTTGATACGAGCTTTTTTGCCGGTAAGTTTACGGAGATAGTAAAGCTTGGCGCGGCGCACTTTGCCGTATTTGTTTACTACGATAGAGTCAATGAAGGGTGACTCAATAGGGAAGATACGTTCAACACCGATGTTGTCGGAGATTTTGCGCACGGTGAAACGTTTTTTGTTACCTTCGCCTGAGATGCGGATAACGACACCACGATATTGCTGGATACGCTCTTTGTTACCTTCTTTAATGCGGTAAGCTACGGTAATGGTGTCGCCGGGGCCGAATTCGGGGAATTGTTTTGCTGTAGCAAAAGCTTCTTCGGCTACTTTAATCAAGTCCATGATTAATTGAATTTTAAGGGGTTAAGAAATAGTCGCAATATACGCAGGCTGCCTTGTCCTGCCAGAGATTGCGAAATCGGCCACAAATTTACAACATTTCCTCCAATCTCGCAACACCGCCCTCCATTTTTTTGAATCACTTTGTTGCATAAATCGCAAAAACTTTTGAAACTCTCATTGCTGCTCCGTTTTATTTCTGCCAATACTGATACTATAATGGTATAAAGAAAAAAGTTTTGGTATTTAATAGAATTTGCTTATATTTGCATTGGATTAATGGCCATTAATTCAATACATTGTTAACAAGAGGCGTTATGTCTTCTGCTTGAGTGAACAAAGCGTAGGAAACTTATTTCACAGTAGACAAGAGAAGGTCATAGCTGTCTCCACGTCATAAGGCGTGGAGCTGTTATTTCCACATCTGTCTATATAGGTATTCCTACCACCTGTTCACTGAGGTGTGGCATAGCAGTCCACGCTTCTTTTATATTATTATCGGTTTAAGGACTGCAAACCATCGAAAACATAATTCAAATGAAAAAATTTTTTATTTTTGCTTTGGTTTGTTCAATAATTAGCACTATTGAAACCTATGCCTCAAACCAATATGACCTGGGAAACGGAGCCAGTATCGTCCAATATGGTAACACCTGGGTAATAGAGGACAATAACCGTCAAATGTCTATTTCGATTGAAATTGCACAGGCAGGTAAAGATAGAAAGAACAATGAAATGATGTATAATGTAATCTGTAATGGCTCTACTAAAAAGGTAGCTAAATGGGCTCTGAGAGGGGCAATTGCAGAAGGGGTAAAGGCTGCCGCTGCATCAGGAGGCTCTTCACTCCTTGTCTCTGTTTCAGCCTTAGCCGTGGATATAATATATGATGAGGCTTGCGATTATTGGAAAGAGAAAGGTGGCTATTAACTAAAAGGTCGTTATTTCCCAAGCAGAACTTTACCGGGACTTAACAATATGTAATCACGGTAGCTATGAGCAAGCATTTTGGTGTTAGATACTTAAAATGTTTGCATAAACTTATCCTTAGGATAACTATTATATTAAAAACAGGCGGCCATAATGACCGCCTGTTTTGGTGTTGGTGGTGTTTTTTTTGTCCATGATAATCAGAGATCGGGATTGTTAAAAGCTGGGTGTATAATGATATCTTCAGAAGTCAGAACAGCTTGTTATTGAGCGAGGGCTTGGGTGAGGGCGGTGGCGAGTTGGTCGGGGCATGAAGTTGGCTTGGAGCCGCAGGTGATGCCTTTGAGGGTGGCGATTACCTCAGTGGCGGGGCGGCCTATGGCGAGAGCGCGCACTCCGAGGGTGTTGCCGGCACAGCCGCCGGTAAAATTAACGTCGGTTATGATGCCGTTGCTGTCGATATCTATATCGATCGCGCGCGAGCAAGTGCCGGTGGTAGTGTAATGGTAAGTCATGATTGCTGGAAAAAAGGGGGGGGTTAATAGATTTCAACCCCTTAACTGAGAAGTGGTTAAGGGGTTGAAAATTTGCGGAGTACTCGAAGCGGGACTCGAACCCGCACAGCCGCAATGGCCAAAGGATTTTAAGTCCTTCGTGTCTACCATTCCACCCTTCGAGCATCTGCGGTTATATTGCAGAATTTCTTCGCGATTGAAAATCGTGGTTGAGGTTTCTGCCTGCAAAGATAAACAAAAATATCGGTTTAACGGGAATTTTTCAATGTAATTTTTAAATTGATTTGATTTTTGGCTGTAATTCAGCGAGCTATCGTGAGGTGCATTGGTCAAGCAATTGCTTGATGTAGAGTGAGATGTTGGTGTCGTGGGCGCTCAGTCCGAGCTTTTTGCGGAGCGAACTGCTGAGGTTAACATGGCTTGCGCGCTTGATATATTTCGTAATCAGTCGGCCATTCAGGCCAATGGCGTAGAGACACAGATAATTGATTTCGTCGTCAGTGAGCCCTTTGCTTTCGAGATAGCTGATAAATGCCGGATATGCCACTTTATAAGAAAGGCGGGTGGCATTCAAAAACTCATCACTATTGCCAATGGTGTCAAACATTAACTTGTCGGAGTGGTCGGTACGCGCCTCGCTGTCGTTGATATAGTCATAGAAAAGTGCGTTAAGGAGCGCGATGCGATTTCTGACCTGCCCGGCCACTTCTTCGGGGATTATTCTTTGGTCGGCGACCATCGCTTCGAGCCGGTCCTTATCTTCCCGAAGCGAATTAAGCAGGTCGTTGATGCGACAAATTTCGCGTTCTTTCTCTTGGGTGAGCTCTTTGAGCGAGCTGTTTTCGGAGTTAAGCACTTTGTTTTTGGCTTTGAGCTGTTGCGTTTCGAGTTCTTTGATTCTGTTTTCCATCAACAGCCGTTGACTTTCAAGATGGGCCACATTGGCACGCTCTAAGGCAATTTTTCGTTTTTGATTGATAGAACGCGCGATATAAACCGACAGCGCAATGCCGAGCAGGATAACCACCCCGGCAAACACAATTATAAGAGTCAACAAACGCTGACGCCCACGGCTCTTAATCAAATTCAACTCATGCTGATGGTTTTCTTCAGCAATGGCAGCCTGTTGCTGAAGTAGCTCGTAATCAGCATTTTCGGCAAGTCTGATGTATTCATGTAATGCATTGTATGCTTCTTTATACTCACCTAAATTTTCAAATAATTGTTGTTTCACGGCAAAATATTGGAGCGAATCAACATTTTCAGATTGGCAATCTATTTCGTCAAAGAGTTGTTCTGCACTTTTGGTATTTCCTGATATCACTAAACAATAAACTACGTTGAGCTTGTCTTTTGTACTTAGATATTCAGGGAAACCATTAATTTTAAGGAAATTTTCTAAACTGTCTTGATTTAGATATGCAGAAATGAAAGAGATTCGAGTAGAATATAGCATACTTCGTTCTTCATCATTCTGCAAAGAGGTATCATCAAAATTCTTCAGTAATTCTTCGGCATCGTTTTTACAATCGTCCTGAATATAGTTGCTTATAGCTGATATAATCGCATAATTATATTTACTAATATCTTGTAGATTTTTAAAAATTGCTGCTCCCCGCAACTGAGCATCAGCTGCACTTTTATTATTGAAGAAAGAATTGTAGATTACACCTTGAGAATGAAATATGCGACCTAAAACAAGACTATCAGAAACTAATGGTGCTAATTCCACACCTTTTTGAAGCAATTTTAAAGCATCAGTAAAATCTTCTCTATTTTGGTAAATACGGCCTTGGTAATAGTAAGTTCGGAGTTTCTCATCCGGCGTACCATTATTAAGATAATAGTCTATGGCTGGTTGAAGAGTGTCAAAAATAGTTAGGTCAATATAGTTTTTGTCAAGCGCCATAGATTTTAATAATGAATAATGCGCTTTCTGCTTCCGACCTTTAAGATTCGTAGCATCAATATCTCGTAAGATTTCTAAAGCTCGACCAGGTTCTTCTTCAATTATTACTTCCACCTGTTGTAGTGTATGATCAATTTCATTATTAGATTTACATCCGGAAATAATAACGAAAATAGTAAGATATAGCGTAAGGAGAGAAGCTATTTTTTTCATTGGTATAATTTCTACAAC
>CAMWUH010000039.1 GCA_947177325.1 uncultured Bacteroidales bacterium | reverse complement strand
CCATATCTATCCCCTCTCATTTTCAGAATATTACTCGGCCGTTGGTGGCGACAAATCTGAAGCTTGGCGCGATTATTTCACCTTTGGCGGTTTGCCACATATAGTGGCGCTGAATTCTCATCAAAAGAAAGTCCAGTATTTACAGAACCTGTATTCAACCGTCTATCGCAAGGATCTGCTTGAGCGTCAGCGCATTTCCAAAGAAAGAGAATTTGACGAGCTGGTGAAAATCATAGCTTCGACAATCGGCTCCCCATGTAATCCCTCCAAGCTCTCCAACACTTTCAAAACCCTTGAAAACAGCGACCTTTCTCCCCACACCATCCGCAACTACCTTGAATATCTAAGTGACGCTTTTCTGATTGAAAAGTCACAGCGCTACGATGTCAAGGGACGTAAATATGTCAATTCACTGTTTAAGCTCTACATGACCGATACAGGTGTAAGAAATGCGATATTGCATTTCAGGCAGCAGGAAGAGTCTCACCTTATGGAGAATATCATTTACAATGAATTGCGTATCAGAGGCTTTTCAGTTGATGTAGGCGTAGTGGAGTACAAAGGTAAAGATGCCAATAATCAATGGATAAGAAAGCAATTTGAGGTAGATTTTGTAGCCAATATTGGCTATAAGCGATATTACATACAGTCGGCACTCACTATTCCCGATGATGAGAAGCTGCAACAGGAAAGCAACTCACTGAGAAACATCAATGACGATTTTAAAAAGATAATAATTGTCAGAGACTATATCCTGCCATGGCAGACGACCAACGGAATTTTGATTTTGGGACTTTTTGATTTCTTGCTCAATCCCCAAAGTCTGGAACTTTAGAATATTTTCGCGTTGCCATTTCCTAAAAGTGCCAATATTGGCAAAAAAAGGGAAATAATTGGGAATAATAGGGAAATTTTTAAAAAATTCCCTATCGTAAAATTATATGTAAAATTGCCGGACCGCATTTTACTGTATTCCACAGCGAAATAAGATTGTGCAACAATTGCGTTTCCCGAGCTCACCTGTTAATATATTGGTATCGGGAAAAACAAGATGAAGCCGACATCAATATTTTAAATGAAACCGTCTATATCCTTGGAGTCTGTCAACGACAATCAGTTGACTTTATTCTGAATACTTATGTCGAACTCACATAAAATTACTGATGGCTTTGCCGCTTTAGCAAAATCCGTACAACATTCAGCTATGTAAAAATAAGGGGGAAAAATTGGGCGAAACGAGCTTATTTTTACATTTTTGTTGAAATAAGCACCGTCAAACCATACTTATTTTTACATTTTTGTTGAAATAAGCCGATTTTATGCTTATCTTTGTGCTTATTTTACCAATAAATTCAATTGCCATGATAAATTTTCCCGAAGCCCAGATATTGAAAAGAATGGTCGACGACAATCCGTGGTGGGCGGGCAACTCGATTTTTTCAGAGTTTGACTCAATGAAGCCAAGATTGTTTCTAAGTCCATTTATGGAATTGGTGACTACGCTGCCAAGAGGAAGAAGCATCATATTGCTCGGCCCGAGGCGAGTGGGGAAAACCGTCATGATATTTCACACGATCAAGTCGCTGCTGAAATCGGGCGTTGACTCGCGTAAAATACTGTATATATCGGTTGACTCTCCGCTTTATAGCGGAATGTCGCTCGAAGATATGCTCGAAATGTTGCTCAAAGCCGCAAAAACCGATGGCAAGGAGGAGGGATATTATGTGTTTTTGACGAGATCCAATATCTCAAAGACTGGGAAATTCATCTCAAAGTTTTATGCGACAACCGACGCCACATACGGTTTGTTGCATCGGGATCGGCCGCTGCCGCATTGAAAATGAAATCAACAGAGAGCGGAGCCGGGCGATTTACACATTTCTCGTTGCCACCGCTTCTGTTTTGTGAATACCTGTCAATGACAGGCGACTCAGGCATAGTCGTTCCAACCAAGGTTGAGTGGTTTGGAAATCTCACGCCGGGATATGACGCAGTTGATATAGAAAAGCTCAACCGACGCTTTATCGATTACATCAACTTCGGCGGCTACCCTGAAGTAGTTATGTCGCTGCAGATGCAACAAAATCCGGGCCGATACATCAAAGACGATATTGTCGACAAGGTATTGCTGAAGGATCTTCCGGGTCTTTACGGTATCAATGACTCCCGCGATCTGTATCGGCTTTTCAGCCATATAGTCTTTCGTTCAGGCGAGGAGTTTTCCTACGAAGATCTATCAAAAGAGTCGGGAATACGGAAAGAGACATTGAAAAAATATCTCGACTATCTGGAGTCGGCTTTTTTAATCAAGACACTCCACAAAATCGACGAGAACGCCCGCCGCTTCCAGCGCGTCACAACGTTTAAAATCTACATTACCAATCCCTCACTTTTTGCAGCTGTGTTTTCTCCGCTGTCACAAAACGATCCCGCGTTCCCTCATCTGGTCGAGACCGCAGTATTCTGCCAGTTTGCAGGCAACTCAGACGAGCTCTATTATGCCAACTGGAAAAAAGGGCGCATTAGCGGAGAGGTCGATTTCATACGCCTCAACCCTTTAAGTCAAAAGCCCGAGAGAGCAGTAGAGATAAAATGGAGCGACAAATATTACAACCATCCCTCTGAATTAAAATCGTTATTATCATTTATGGCAGCCAATAAACTGGACAGAGCGGTGGTTACCTCCATCACCGACGGCGGTCAACGACGGCTCGATTGCGGCACAGTGCAATTTGTCCCGACATCGCTCTATGCTTATACGCGCGGAATTGACAGTGTAAAATAAGGAGGTAAAAACCGGAAAAACGAGCTTATTTTTACATTTTTGTCAAAATAAGCACTATTAAATCGGCTTATTTTTACATTTTTGTCAAAATAAGCCGATTTCAATGTATTAAACGAGCTTATTTTACATTGCAATCTTCGTCAATCATCCTGACAGGAGATTGTTTGAGGCTTCAAAAGGGTAAAATCAATGAATTTTGGGAGTTTCAGATAATTTAATTAAATTTGCAAGCGTTTAGCCATCCGGGCTAATCGATTGTGCGCCGCTGCCATTATTTGCGCGCCATGCAATCGCTTTGTTGAATTAACCCTCTGATATTTTGGACTTCGACCCTCTTCCTGCCTCTATTCTATTGCAATTGCCCACATTTGGAGCAGCTCAAGTCATTGCATTGACATGTGCCCTGTTAGCCCTGTTGGTTTCAGGGTTTGTGTCGGGCAGCGAGATTTCATTTTTCTCGCTTGACCCCGACGATGAACGTCTCGACGACATTTCACAAGGTCAGGCAATCAAGCGCCTGCTGGCCAAACCTGAGCGCCTGTTAGCCACCATCTTGATTACCAACAACCTGGTCAACGTAACCATAGTTGTACTCTGTAATTTCGCTTTAGGTCCGATTTTTGACGGAATGGAGGAATGGCTCAGCTTTGTGCTCCAAACCATTTTGCTGACTTTTCTGATTTTGCTTTTCGGCGAAATCCTTCCCAAACTCTATTGCAACAATCACCCCCTGGGTTGGGCAAAATTTGCCGCCGGAGGATTGACATTCCTGACAAAACTGTTTTACGTGCCGGCATCGTTTTTAGTGCGCTCCACATCGATAGTCAACCGCGTTGTAACCAAAAAAGCTGATAATATCACTACCACCGAGCTCTCGCAAGCGCTTGATATCACCAACGTAAGTTCAAAGCGCGACAAAGAGATGTTGCAGGAAATACTCCGATTCGGCGACACCACAGCTGCCGAGGTAATGACCCCGCGCGTGGATATCACCGACATCGATATCAAGTCAACATTCAAGGAGGTACTTGACATTGTGCTTGAAACCGGGTTTGCCCGACTGCCCGTCTACGACGGCTCGCAAGACAATATTTGCGGACTCCTCTACGCCCGTGATTTGCTTCCATATATCGGCAAGGAAATACCTGATTTTGAGTGGCAAAAGCTCCTGCGAGAGCCATATTTCGTGCCCGAAGCCCGCACCATCGACGACCTGCTCGAAGACTTCCGTCAGCGAAAAATCCACATGGCCGTGGTTATCGACGAATTCGGTGGCACACAAGGACTTGTGACTCTCGAGGATGTGCTCGAAGAAATCGTCGGCGACATCAACGATGAGTATGACGACGACGATACCACCTATAAGCGACTCCCCGACGACACCTACATTTTTGAAGGAAGAACACTGCTCAACGACTTCTTCCGTATAACCGGCCTCAATCCTGAGGATTATGAACCTGTTACCGAAGATTGTGAGACTCTCGCCGGTATGCTTTTAGCCATCAAAGGCGACTTCCCCAAAGAGAAAGAACCGCTTGTTTACGGCCGATGTCGATTTCTTATTCTTGATATCGAGCACCATCGCATCACGTCGGTGCGCGTCAAAGTAATGCCCGATGTTCAAACTGCCTGACCTCTGCTCCAAGCCCTCCCCATATCAACTCACCATTGGCAACATCGCTCCAGAGCGTCTGCTTGTGGTAGTTGCTGATTACCATCGGCTTGGACTTGATGCCGACCTCCCCGCCGTTGACCCGGCAGAGCTCGGACTATCCCCTCAAGCGCTGCCCAAACGGATTAGGGAGCGCCTGGCTTCAATCCTGCTTCTTGAAAGCATCCGCGGTTTTGAAAAACTGAGAATTGGCCGTCGCGACGACGGCTCCCCTTACATTGTTGATATTCCCGAGCTTCACATATCGATTGCCCACTCTGCCACTCACTGCGCCCTGGCATTGAGCACCCATCCCGTTGGCATCGACATCGAAAACAACTCGCCCAAATTGCAGCGTGTCGCCTCTAAATTTTTGACCGCCAGCGAAATGCAGTGGCTCGTCACTCCTGTTCAATTCCTGCAGGCATGGACCATCAAAGAGGCAGTCTACAAACTTTTCCACCCTCTCCACTTACCGCTCCACAACATCGAAATCACCGTTGCAACCCCGGCTGAAGCTACCGTCGAGATCACACCCCCCGGCACCCGGTCGTCACATAGCCTGACCGCTTACAGCCATCGGCTCAACGAAACCACCCTTCTGACCGCGGCTCTTTCCTGACGGACATTGCAAGAAAGGGCAGAATTTACGATTGTAAAAATTTTTATCAAAAATTTACAGAATTTATTTTTGTAAATTATCAGATAAATCACTAACTTTGGAGAGTGAAAAAGCCCCTTGCCGCGATGACCGACACACCCTATCACATACCCGCCCTGTTGCCTGAAGCTATTGATGCGCTAAACATCAATCCGTCAGGCATATATGTTGACGCTACCTACGGCGGTGGCGGCCACTCCCGCGCCATCATGGAGCAACTCTCGCTTCAAGGCCATCTCTACAGCTTTGACCAAGACATTGACGCCATTGAGCGTGCCCCTGAAGATGAGCGATTCACGATAGTCCACGGCAACTTCCGCTTTGTCAAAAATTTTCTCCGTTTCTATGGCGTTGAAAAGATTGACGGCCTGTTGGGCGACCTGGGCGTATCGTTTCATCACTTCGACGACTCGCAGCGAGGCTTTTCATTCCGCGCCGACGGTCCTCTCGACATGAGAATGAACCGCTCTGCCCGACTCACTGCCGCTGACCTTATAGCCAATTCGTCGGAACAGCAGTTGGCCGATATATTCTATCTCTACGGCGAGCTGAAAAATGCCCGTCGATTTGCTTCAACGATTGTCAAAGCCCGCAGCCAAGCCCCGATAATGACTACCGAGCAATTTCTCTCCGTGGTCAATCCGCTCATCAACCCCAAACAGCAGAAAAAAGAGCTCGCTCAGCTATTCCAAGCTCTACGCATTGAAGTCAACGGTGAAATAAATGCCTTGGAGCAGCTGCTGCAAACTACCCTCTCACTGCTCAAGCCCGGCGGCCGACTGGCCATCATCACCTACCACTCGCTTGAGGACCGCCTGGTTAAAAACTTCATGCGCACCGGCAACCTGCGAGGCGAAGACTCACGCGACTTCTATGGCCGCAATCTCTCCCCCTTCAAGCTGCTGACCCCCAAACCAATCGTCCCCTCCGAGGCCGAAATCGAAGCTAACCCGCGCTCTCGAAGCGCCAAGCTCAGAGTGGCCGAGTTGCTATAATTACTCCTCGCCCGGTGCCTGACTCAAAAAAATTATCAGATAATCAACATAACCAATTCTGCTCACCAATCAATGTCACTCCGCAAACCACCCGAGAAACATAGCGACGGCATATTCAGCGGCCTCATCCATGGCCGATGGCTTTCCACGCGCTTTTTCTCCCGCTACTGGGGCCCGATATTGCTGATTATGGGCATGATTATTTTCTACATCGCCAATCGTTATGACTGTCTGTCGAAAATGGAGGAAATAAAACATCTGGAGCGCGAGTTGGAAGTGGTCAGAAGCGAAGCAATCCGCCAGAAGTCGGCTTACATGTCCAATACTCGCGAGTCAGTGATGACCGAGCGGATTAACGCTATCGGCCTCGACCTATCGGTCAGCACCCATCCCCCCTATCGAGTAGAAAAATAAATAAAAACTCAAACCTTTAACTTCTTAACTCAACAGTTAACCACTCACCGGCAAACTCAATGGCAGCCCCCCGACAACATAAAACGTCAAACCGCATAAAGCAGAAATCCAACCGTCGCCACATCATGCTCCGCTATGCATTGGTGACCGGCTTTATTCTGCTCTTTACCGGCGCCATCCTCTACAAGCTGGTGCGCACCACCGTTGTCGACGCTTCGAAATGGAACGATAAAGCCAATGAAGAGCTGACCCACACCCATGTTATCTATCCGGTGCGCGGCGACATCCTCGCTGCCGACGGCACTATCCTTGCCACTAACGTTCAGAGCTACTCACTCTTCGTGGACTATCGCGCTGACGGCTTTGCCATAAACGAATACACAAAAGCGATGCCCGCCCTCGCCGACTCGCTCGCCGTGCTTTTCCCCAAACGCACTCGCGACGAATGGCTCAAAAAGCTTCAAGCTCCTATTCTGCCCCCTAAAAGCGAGCGCTCGCGCTGGTATCCCCTGCTCCAAGGCATCACCTACGAGCAGATGCAACACGTACGCACCCTCCCGTTCCTAAACATAAAAAACTCTAATCGCAGCGGCCTCATAGAGCACCGCCGACTGGTGCGCGACTGCCCATACGGCGAAATGGCGCGCCGAAGCATCGGCCAAGTGGGCCAAACCAAAGAGAACAAAGAAATCCACGGCATTTCAGGCCTTGAAAAAGCGCTCGACTCGCTACTCTACGGCAAGCCCGGCGTGGCCAAGCAAGTGCCACTGACCAAAACCATCGGCGACTGGACCGACATCCCGGCCGTTGACGGCTACACCGTGCTCTCCACAATCGACATCAATCTTCAAGACCTCCTTGAGCACGAACTCAACGCTATGCTCGACTCGGCCGATGCCGAATGGGGCACCGCAATGATTATGGAAGTGGCCACCGGCGACATCAAAGCCATGGCCAACCTTGAACGCGACCAAAACGGCGACTATATCGAAGCATACAATCGCGCCGTTGTGGCCTACGAGCCCGGCTCCGTGGTTAAAACCATATCAATGCTTATTGCTCTGGAAGACGGCCTCATCAGCGACCTGAACGAAACGTTCCAGATAGG
The DNA here is from genome assembly GCA_947177325.1 of uncultured Bacteroidales bacterium. Classification (GTDB taxonomy): domain Bacteria; phylum Bacteroidota; class Bacteroidia; order Bacteroidales; family Muribaculaceae; genus JAGBWK01. The sequence continues at coordinate 4,155 of CAMWUH010000039.1, read as the reverse complement.
CCAGTCGTTCACCTACGGCTCCCCTATACGAGACTCCCACTACATCGGCAGCGCAACCGTTGAGGGTATTCTCGAGCAGTCGTCCAACATCGGCATGACCAAAATCATTATCCGTGGCTACGACGGCAAATGCCAGGCCTTCGTCGACCGCCTGCGCTCCATAGGCCTGTTTGATAAAATGAACTCAGGCATTGCCGAGGAGGAGATGGTCAGAGTCACTCCCACACGCGGCAAACGCGACTTGGCCAACATTTCATTCGGCTACTCCTCGGCCATTCCTCCAATCTACACCCTCTCGATTTACAACGCCATTGCCAACGATGGAGCCTACGTGCGTCCACGCCTCGTCAGAGGGCTCCGCACCGAGCATGGCGACTCGCTGTTTGAACCAACCTACGTGCGCGACCGAATCTGCTCCCCCGAAAATGCAGCCAAGCTCCGACAGATGCTTAAAGCCGTGGTACACGGCTCTCACGGCACCGCCCGGCGCATGAAAAATGACGTAGTGCCATTAGCCGGCAAAACCGGCACCGCAAACCATCTCGATATGTCAACCGGTCGATATGACAAGTCGCGCAACCGCCTTGCTTTCTGCGGATTTTTCCCCGCCGACAACCCCAAATATTCAATGATGGTGTTGACTTTCAACCCTAAAGGCGCTTATCGCGGCCCGGCTTTGTCATCGGGATTAGTATTTAAAAACATGGCGTTGAAAATGTATAGTCGCGGCATGTTTGAAGTGGAAGGTGGCGACTATCACACCGACGCTCCCTCCAAGCCTGCCATGGCTGTCAGCCCGGCCGGAAGCGCTCCCTCAACAGCCATGACCGGCAAAATACCGGTGCGCACACTCAAGAATAGCTCCTCGGCCAAGGACACCATCCCGTCGGCCATCAACCTTTCGCTGACCGATGCTGTTGCAATGCTTGAAAAAGCCGGCTACGAAGTGGAATTTTCCGGTGCAGGCCGAGTGAAATCGCAACGTATAACCGGTCCCGGCGTTATCCACCTTAATCTCTCCCCCTCTTATTAAATCAAATTTTCCTCACGATCATTAAAAAACTCCGCTTATATGACTCTCGAACATCTTCTTAAAGCTATCGACCCCATTGAAATTGTAGGGCCCGTCAACCGCCAAGTTACCAATCTGGTCAGCGATTCGCGCAAAGCCGCCCAAGGCTCGGTTTTCGTTGCCGTGCGTGGCGTCAACGTCGACGGCCACTCGTTTGTAGAGTCGCTTGCTCACCGCTCGCTGGCCGCTATCGTGGTTGAGACCATGCCTCTGCAACTTGACCCCACCGTCACCTACGTAGTGGTTAAAAACTCGGCAGTGGCGTTAGGTTGCCTGGCTTCGCAATGGTATGACAACCCCTCGCGCAAGCTCAAACTCGTTGGCGTCACCGGCACTAACGGCAAAACCACAACCGCCACATTAATTTATGAAATGGCTCGATTGAGCGGAGCCAAAGCCGGCCTGCTTTCTACAGTGTGCAACTATATTGAAACCCGCGCCGTGCCCACAAATCAAACCACTCCCGACCCTCTGACCATCAACCGTCTGTTGGCCGAGATGGTAGAAGAGGGATGCACCTACGCCGCTATGGAAGTGAGCTCCCACGCCGCCGACCAACATCGCATTGCCGGCCTTACCTTCGCCGGGGGTATCTTCACGAACCTCACTCGCGACCATCTCGACTATCACAAAACTTTTGAAGCTTACCTCCAGGCCAAAAAGTCGTTCTTCGACAACCTCCCGGCCGAAGCATTCGCCATCACCAATATCGACGACAAAGTGGGCGAAGTGATGCTGCAAAACACCGCAGCCGCCCGCTACACTTACTCGCTTCGCCGGCCTGCCGATTTCGCCTGTCGCATCATCGAGAGCCGCATCGACGGCACTTTGCTGAGCCTCAACGGCCATGAAGTAAACGTTATGTTTACCGGCCGCTTCAACGCTTACAACCTCACTGCCGTCTACGGAACATCGCTCTTGCTTGGCTGGACGGTTGAGGAAGTGCTTTTGAACATGAGCCGATTGGTGCCCGTGTCAGGTCGTTTCCAGGCCTTCCACTCTGCCACAGGCGTGACTGCCGTGGTTGACTATGCCCATACCCCCGACGCCGTTGTCAACGTTATCTCGGCCATTCGCGAAATAATCGGTCGCGACCACAAGCTCATCACCGTAGTAGGTGCCGGAGGCAACCGCGACAAGGGTAAACGCCCCATCATGGCTCGCGAGGCAGCGTCATTATCTGACATGGTGGTGCTCACCTCCGACAATCCACGCTTTGAAAAGCCTGAAGATATTCTGGCCGACATGGAAGCCGGCCTCGACACCGCCGAGCTCCGCGAGGTGACTACGACCATTGTTGACCGTCGACAGGCCATAGACCATGCCATTCGCTCGGCCCAACCGGGCGACGTTGTGCTCATCGCCGGCAAAGGCCACGAAGATTATCAGGAAATCGAAGGTGTGAAACATCATTTCGACGACCGCGAAGTGGCAACCGAAGTTTTGGCTTCTCTCTGAATTACTGAAGAATCACGTTTCATCAACCATATTATCCACTCAACCACCAACCCCCACCACCAACTAATCTCATAAGCCCTTATCATGCTATACTTTATCTTTGAAAAGCTCCAGGACGCCAATGTGCCCGGCGCCCGATTGATGGACTATATCACCTTTCGCTCTGTTATAGCAATGGTGTTGTCGCTGTTTATTGCCACAATCATAGGCCGCCGCATTATCAATCGCCTGCAAATGATGCAGATCGGCGACATCGTACGTAATCTGGGCGTTGAAGGCCAAATGAAAAAAATCGGCACCCCCACAATGGGTGGTATCATCATTATCCTGTCGATATTGGTTCCTTGCCTACTGGTAGGAAACCTGTCAAATATCTACATGATTCTGCTCCTGGTGTCGACCGTCTGGCTCGGGGTTATCGGCTTTCTTGATGATTACATGAAAATCAAGAAGCACAATAAAGATGGCTTGAAAGGGAAATTCAAAATCGTTGGGCAAGTGGGACTGGGCCTTATCGTCGGATTTACAATGTGGCTCTCGCCCGACATAACTATCCGCGAAAACCACGAAGTGCGCTCCGTGGAGCAAAACCACATTGTTGAAATCACCTACGAAGGCTCCGACATCAAGAGCAATCAAACCACGATTCCTTTCGTTAAAGAACATAACTTTGCTTACAGCGACCTCACCAAATGGGTCGGCGACAAGCAGACTGCCGAAACCGCCGGATGGATTCTCTTCATTCTCGTAACCATATTCATCATCACAGCCACATCTAATGGCGCCAACCTCATGGACGGCCTCGACGGCCTGACCACCGGTTGCTCGGCCATCATAGGCGTTGCGCTGGCGGCAATGGCCTATTTGGGGGGTAGTGTGCTCTACAGCTCCTACCTCAACATCATGTACATTCCGGGCTCAGGCGAGATGGTGGTGTACATGTCGGCCTTCATAGGCGCATTGATTGGTTTCCTGTGGTATAACGCCTATCCCGCACAGGTGTTTATGGGCGACACCGGCTCGCTTACCCTCGGAGGCATCATAGCCGTGTTTGCAATCCTCATCCACAAAGAATTCCTGCTCCCGGTGCTCTGTCTGCTCTTCTATATCGAAGACCTCTCGGTGATTCTCCAGGTTATTACCTGCAAAATCACCCGCCGACGCACCGGCACCATGCGACGCATGTTCAAGATGACTCCTCTCCACCACCATTTTCAGAAGGTGGGCGACGGCTCGGTCGATGCCATCATTCAGCGCCCCTATCAGGCCGTGCCCGAGTCTAAAATCGTAATTCGATTCTGGATTGTCGGCATCATTTTGGCCGCATTGACCTTCGTTTCTCTCAAAATACGTTAATTACATAATTATGCAAGCAAACGATAAAGTTGAAAATATAATTGTGCTCGGCGGCGGCGAAAGCGGCGCAGGAGCTGCTGTGTTGGCTAAAGTCAAAGGCCACCGGGTGTTGCTCTCTGACTCGGGCAACCTCGCTCCTCGCTACAAAGAGTTGCTCCAACAGCATGACATCGAGTTTGAAGAGGGGGGCCACACCTGTCTCTTATACAAAACTACGCGCCCACCAGACCTCACTACATCTATTATGCAGTCTTATGCTTGAAAAAAAA
>CAMWUH010000038.1 GCA_947177325.1 uncultured Bacteroidales bacterium | reverse complement strand
TCCCGAACTCGCGTAAATAATCATTATAATGCAAATATTTATGTATCTTTCTTTACATTTTGCCAAAAATTCACCCAAACCAACGGAAATTTGCCTGCCACCAAGGCGTTTTCCACCCCTTGCATATATGCACTATTCGATTTGAAAGGTTAGCAATTGCTTGCCAAGTAGCAATTATTTATAATGAGTGGGCGCTTGAAAGAAATTTTTAGGGTAATTAGGGTGATTATTCAGTAAAAATGACTATTTTTGCAGATAATGGAAAACTATATAGTATCGGCTCGAAAATATCGCCCATCGACTTTCTCCTCGGTCGTAGGGCAAAAGGCCTTGACAACAACATTGCGCAACGCCATCACTTCAAATCGGCTTGCGCATGCCTATCTGTTTTGCGGTTCGCGCGGAGTGGGTAAAACTTCGTGTGCCCGCATATTTGCAAAAACAATCAACTGTCAAAACCCCACCCCCGAGGGCGATCCCTGCAATGAGTGCGACTCCTGCCGCGACTTCAATATGGGGCGCTCCCTCAACATCATAGAACTTGACGCGGCGTCAAACAACTCGGTCGACGATATGCGCCAGATAGTGGAGCAGGTGCAGGTGTCGCCCACCAATGGAAAATACCGCGTGTTTATCATCGATGAGGTGCACATGCTAACCCCGAGTGCCTTCAACGCTTTTTTGAAGACACTGGAAGAGCCACCGAGTTATGTGGTGTTTATTCTCGCCACTACCGAGAAGCATAAAATCATACCCACGATTTTGTCGCGCTGCCAAATCTACGACTTCAACCGCATAACGGTCAGCGACATGGTCGACCACCTGGCTTACGTGGCCGAGCAAGAGGGGATAGAGGCGGAGCGCGCCGGCTTGCAAGTTATTGCGCGCAAAGCCGACGGCGCCATGCGCGATGCCCTTTCGATTTTTGATCAGGTGGCCGTCTCCTCTAATCGCCACATCACTTACGCATCCACAATCGAAAACCTCAACGTGCTCGACCAAGCCTACTATGGCAAGCTGGTCAAAGCGTTTATGGACAAAAACGTGGAGCAGGCATTACTGATTTATAAAGAAATCCTTGACCACGGATTTGATTCCCACCATTTCATCAACGGATTGGCGGGATATGTGCGCGACCTTATGGTGGCGCGTGCCGAAGCCACTGCCACGCTCGTTGACACCGATGATGAAACCCGCCGCGATATGGCAGAGCTGGCAGCCCAAGTGCCGGTGGAATTTTTCTACGATGCGATGAGCCTTTGTAACGAAGCCGACTTGAACTATCGCGTAGCCTCGTCAAAGACATTTTTGGTAGAGCTGTTGCTCATCAGACTGTGCCAACTACTCGGCCCCTCCCCCACTTATAGCGGCGCCGGAGAGGGGCAGTTATATCCAATAGCCGCCAGTCAGCAACCCCAGGCCGCACCCCGACAGGCAAGCGCGCAAACGCAAAAGGCCGCGCCACAGACCTATCCTCGTCAGCAGGTCCCCGCACAGCCATCGCAGCCTACGCAAAGAGCTGCCGCCTATCCGGCTCAATCAGCTCGCCCCACCACTCAGCCTGCACAGGCTTATTCAGCCCCGGCATCGACCTCGACCGCTCCACCGCCTCAGCGCTCTGCAGCTCCCGCTCCCTCTCGCCCGACCGGACCGGTCAGAAAGGTAGCTATGTCGACCCACACAACGCAACAACCGATGCAAGCAACGCAGCCGGCACAACAGCAAGTCAACCAAGCCCCGCGCACCCAAACCATCAAGATGGGCGAATTACTCAAAGCATGGGATGCCTTTGCAGCCGCCAGGCCTAAGGAAACGATTCTGGTAAACACATTCCGTGCGTGCCGGCCAACCCCGACAAGCGAGCCTACGATTTTCAACCTTACCTTTGAAAATCAGCTCCAAATCGACGCAATAAACAAGTTAATGCCTGAATTGATAGTTTTTCTGCGCAACCAATTGAGCAACGATTACTTACAATTCAGAATAGGACTTAACCAAAGCGGTCCAGCGCCGCACATCTGGAACGATCACGAAATTCTGACTCACCTTCGCCAAACCGTTCCCAACCTAAACGAAATGATAGAAAAACTAAACCTGAAACTATTATAACTCTCTCTCCACCAGTCAAAAAAAGCCAATGAAACGATTATTGCTTTCAGGCGCACTGATGATTTCACTCGCAGCCGCCTCCCAAATTAACTCCCCGGCCCCTGACGGTTATCTGGAAAGAGCCGCTAAGATGTTTGCCGACGGTAACTATGCCGGCTGCATTGACCAGGCCGCAATATTTCGCCAGCAAGCCGCTGACGGCATTTCACACGAGCAAGCTGACTATCTGACAGCGATGTCGGCCGCCCACATGCAAAAAACTGATGCCGAACCGCTGTTGCGCTATTTCATTTGGAAATATCCCCAATCGCCTCTGCGCTGGGATGCCCGACTGAGCCTGGCCAAAATAGCGGTCGACAATCAGCAATTCGAGTCGGTAGGCGACTACCTGAATAAGATTGACCCGGCCCGGCTCACTGCTCCTCAAAAGGCCCAATACAACTTTATAACCGCTGTCAACTATCTCCACCACGGCGAACTCTCAAGCGCCAAACCGTTGTTTGCCTCCCTGACCGGAAACAAATCGCTCGGCAACGACTCCCGCTTTTATCTCGGCTACATCGATTATTATCAAGGCAATCTGCCCGAGGCGCTTAAAACTTTCAAAAGCATCAGGCCGATAGCAGGCACCCCCGCCGGCCTTGCACCCTACTATATCAGTCAAATTTATTTCGCCCAAAACAACTACGCCCAGGCAGCCACCACGGCAACTCCACTGATAAACGACGCAAAAGTGGCGCCGGCATTTCGCGCCGAGGCTTGTCGCATCGTGGGCGAATCGCAATGGGCCGAAGGGGAATCTGCCGCTGCCATCTCCACACTTGAAAAATATCTGACCCTAACCAACGAGCCCGCACCTTCGGCTCTCTACATTTTAGGCTACAACGACTATCAGCATGGAAGATATGCCGAAGCCATTGAGCGGCTCACTCCCGCCGGCGAGCTCGACAATACCACCGGCCAAAGCGCATTGCTCACCATTGGTCAAGCCCTTATTGCGCAAGGCAACTATACCCCGGCTATGATTGCCCTTGAAAAGGCTTACAAGATGAACCACGACTCCGACGTCAAAGAAGCTGCTCTCTACAACTTTGCCGTAGCCAAAACTGAAGGCGGAAAGGTGCCGTTTGGCTCAACGGTTGCCATTTTGGAAGATTATCTAAGAGAATTTCCCAATTCGGCCAACGCCAACGCCATTCGCCGCTATATGGTTCACGGCTATATCACCGACAATAACCTCCCGGCGGCCCTCGCCTCAATCAACGCCATTCAAAAACCTTCGGCCGACATCATCGCCGCCAAGCAACAGGTGCTCTACACTATGGGCGCACGCGAAGTATCGGCCGGCGAATTTGACCAGGCTATAACCCATCTTCGTGAGGCACAAAAAATCAAAACCGACGACAAAAAGTTAGCTGCCGAGATACATCTTTGGCTCGGCGAAGCCTATTTCGGCCTGACCAACTACAGCAAAGCCGCCGATGAATATCAATCGGCTCTGAAGGGCAACAACCTCTCTGAAGGAAATCGCGCCGAAGCGCTCTATTCGCTCGCCTACTGCTACTTCAACAGCGACAACCGCACTGAAGCGCTCAATAATTTCAATCGCTATGTTGCCCAAAATCCGGCAAGCAAAGCCCTTGAAGCTGACGCTTACAACCGCATCGCCGACTGCTACTACGCCAATTCGAAATTTACCGATGCCGCTGCCGCATACGCCAAAGCCGCTCAACTCAATCCCGCTACTGCCGATTATCCTCTATTCCAGCAAGCGATGATTAAAGGCTTCTCCGGCAACAACAATCGCAAAATAGACGAACTTCAAGCGCTTATCAGCCGCTTCCCCGAGTCGCCCCTGGCTCCCGTGGCATGGCTCGAAACAGCTCAAGCCTATGACCAACTCCACAAAGGGGATAAAGCAATAGAAGCCTACTCACTGGTAGCCACACGCTACCCCTCAACCCGCCAAGGTCGCGAAGCCTACCTGCTTATGGCTATGGCCTACATCAACAACGGCAACCGCAGCCAAGCAATCGACAGCTACAAGAAGCTGATTACATCGGCTCCGCAATCTGACGAAGCCGGTCAAGCCGTAGAATCGCTCAAAACCCTGTTGGCCAACGACGGACGCCTTGAGGAATTTGCCTCGTTCATGGCCCAAGTGCCCGGTGTCGCTCCCTTGCAAGCCGACCAATTGGAGCAAGCAGCCTTCGCAGCCGCCGAGCGTCAATATCTGCAACATGGCAAATCGGCGCGCCTTCTCGACTACATAGAACGTTACCCCAACGGAGCCAATATGGCCCAGGCGCTGGCCTACGCCATGAAAGCCAACGCCACCGCCGGCAACAATGCTGTAGCCCTCGACCTGGCCAACCGGTTAATCAATAACTATCCCGGCAACCCATCAATGGGGGAAGCATTGCTGACCAAAGGCGATATATTGCTCAAACAAGGCAATCCCACCGGCGCCTTGGATGCCTACACCGCCTTGCGTTCATCATCATCCACACCGGGCGAAACCAACGCCGCATTGCTCGGCATCATCAATGCCGCTACCGACTTGGGCGATAACGACAAAGTTATCGAGGCTGCCGACGTGCTGTTAGCCTCATCAACCCCCTCGGCTTCTCAAATAGCCCAAGCTGCCCTGGCCCGCGGTCAGGCACTCTCGCTCTCAGGGCGCCCCGATGAAGCCCAAGCACAATGGGAAGCCATCACCGGCGATTTAACCGACATCAACGCCACCAAGGCCGCTTTCTACATTGCCAATCAGCAATTTGAGCAAGGTAAGCTCGATGAAGCTGCAGCCGGTATAAATCGCCTTATCGACTCTGACACTCCCCACATCTATTGGCTCGCACGTTCATTCATTTTATTGAGCGACATAAACCGTGCCAAAGGCAATAAATTTGAAGCTGACCAATATTTGCTTTCGCTCCGTCAAAACTACCCCGGCTCTGAAAGCGACATTATTAACATGATTGACGCTCGCCTCAAAAAATAACAAACTCCCAATCAGCTATGAATTTCAAGCTCATCATATCAGCAACTCTCCTGGCCGGCGCACTTACAGCCTCGGCTCAAGACCTCACCAAAGATATCACTATAGAGCGCAGTCTCAACCCAACGCTCAGAGCAGCCACCCGATTGAGCACATCGCCCCGACTGTTTCAGCCCGAAATCAAATTTCAGCCGCTGACTTTCAACGAAAACGCCATACAGATACCGTTGTCAGCGTCGATCGACACCCTTCCGGCTGCCAATCCTCAAGCATTGATTGAGCCAAGCTATTATCGCGGCTACGCTCAGGCCGGATACTTCCCGGGCTATAACCTTATGGTTTCGGCCGGATACAACATCATCAACCGCTCTGCAACGACACTGGGCATCTGGGCACAGTTTGACGGCGATAAATACAACGCCACCACTCCTTTGACTGCCGACGACTACACAATGCATCTGGGGCGCAACGCCGCCAGCGCAGGGATTGACCTGGCTGCCATTATTGCCCGTGCCGGCCGCCTCGATATCAATGCCGACTTCACATGGGCCCGTCAGCACACCGCCAACCCGCTTGCCATCCCCGAACCCGAGTTCAACTCCGTTACCGAATTCAACGCAACGGCCAACTGGTCGGCCCGACTCCCCCAAATGGCTTATTACGCTAAAGTTGACTTCAGCAATTTTTCACGCCATATTGACAAAAGCGAAGCTCCAACGCAAAATATTTTCAGCATTAACGGCGGAACAGCTTACTTCTTCGACGAACACTCTCAACTCGCAGGCAGTATCGGAGCTAAATTCCAAGCCACATCTGATTATATCGTGCCGCTTGAAAACCGCACCTGCTTTGCACATGTAGCCTCACGTACCATCGGCATCATAGATTTTAAGCCGGCATATCGTTATGTCAACAGTGTGTTTAAGCTTAATATCGGCATTAACCTGCAGTTTACCAGCCATATTAACAAAAGTATTAATTTAGCTCCCGACATCCACCTCTACTATACGCCGGTATCGGCCTTTACCGCATACGTCAAACTTACCGGCGGGAAACGCCTGAACCCGATTTCGGAGCTTTATGACTATTGTCCCTATTTCAATCCTCAGTTAGCTTTCAACGGCTCTAACGTGCCGCTGGAAGCAAAATTCGGTTTCGCCGTAGGTCCGTTCAGCGGATTTGACTTCTCGATAGAGGGCGCCTACGCCAAGGCCAATCAATGGCTGATGCCTTGCAACGTGATGCGGGAGGTAGGCACGACGGATTATTACTATCTCGATGCCGTTGACCTCAGTGGCTTCCAAGTGACCCTCAAAGCCGGCTACGAACTCAACCGCTATCTGAAAGCGGAGTTAGCCTACAGCCGTGCCGGCAACGGAGAGAAGTCGGCCTATTACCTCAACCGCGACCGCGCTGCCAACATTCTCGGAGCGTCAGTGAGCTCCAACCCCATTGACCCGCTGACAGTGGACCTATCGTTTACGCTCCGCTCAGGTCGCTCGCAATTTGACTATGTGCTGACCCCTGATAATCAACTCGCAGCAGCACAAATAAAGATGAAATCGGCCAGCTCGCTCAATATCGGGGCCAACTATCGCATAACCCATGCCTTCTCAGTGTTTGCCCGCGTTGAGAACCTGCTGAACTGCAGAGCCGACCAAGTGCTCTATCTGCCAATGCAGGGAGTGCATGGAGCTATCGGTGCATCCGTAAAGTTTTAAGCTGACAACCGCTTGACCCGTGAAAATTCAATCGCAATTTATATAAACAAACAAACATACAACCACCAACACTCTTACCTTATGGCAAAAATCGAAACCATTGGTATTTTGACCTCCGGAGGCGATGCCCCCGGCATGAACGCCGCCATTCGCGCCGTCACCCGCGCCGCTATCTGCGCCGGCATGAAAGTTAAAGGTATCTACCGCGGCTACCGCGGCCTGCTTACCGACGAAATCGTTGACTTCCGTACCCAAAACGTTTCAAACATCATTCAAATGGGTGGCACAATTCTGAAAACTGCCCGTTGTAAAGAATTTCAAACCACTGAGGGTCGTCAATTGGCTTATGACACCATTCAGCGCCACAAAATCGATGCGCTGGTAGTTATCGGCGGCGACGGTTCACTGACCGGTGCCCGCATATTTGCCAACGAATATAACTTCCCCATCATCGGCCTCCCCGGCACTATCGACAATGACCTTTACGGCACCGACTCTACCATAGGCTACGACACTGCGCTTAACACCATTATGGAGTGCGTCGACAAAATACGCGACACCGCCACCTCCCACGAGCGTCTGTTCTTCATCGAGGTCATGGGTCGCGATGCCGGCTTCCTCGCTCTTAACGGTGCAATTGCTTCGGGCGCGGAAGCAGCTATCATTCCGGAGATATCAACCCAGGTTGACCAGTTGGCCGAGCTGATTGAAAACGGTTTCCGCAAATCAAAGAATTCATCGATTGTGTTGGTAGCCGAAAGCCCCGTAACCGGTGGCGCCATGGGCATGGCCGAGCGTGTTAAAAACGAATATCCCGGCTACGACGTGCGCGTTTCAATTCTTGGCCACTTGCAGCGTGGCGGCTCACCGACAGCCTACGACCGCATCCTCGCCTCCCGACTGGGCGCTGCCGCCATCGATGCTCTGCTCGACGACCAGCGCAACGTTATGATCGGTATCAAAAACGATGAAATCGTTTATGTGCCCATCACCCGCGCAATCAAAAATGATAAACCAATCGACCAAGAGCTTCTGAACACTCTGCGTCGCCTTTCCATCTGATGTTGAAACAACTTAATAAAGCACTGACAGCAATGATTGTGGTCGTCTTGGCCACAGTCATTGGTGTGTCGTGCCGGACGTCGCAAGAAACCTATCGCAAGGCCTACGAAAAGGCTAAACAGAAAGAGGTTGAATCGCTCGGCGGCGAGACCGTCTATAATGCCATTCGCCGCGAGGCTCGCCAAGGCGCCACCACTGTCAATGGTGACTCAATAGCTTATCAAGCCGAATGGATCACCGTTACCCCCGACGAAGGCACTCTGCGCGAAGCCCTCAAGCCTTATAACTTGGTGGCGGCGCAGTTCAAACAGCTGTTTCACGCCCGGTCGATGCGCAACCGATTGCAAGAAGCCGGCTATCCGGGTGCGTTTATCGTGCAAACCCGCGAACCATACTACTATGTGGTGGTCATGTCGGCCCACAACATCGGCGACCTCATCGCTCCGTTGCGCCAACTTGAACAAAATCCGCCCATCAAATTGCTGGAGCCTTGCCCCTGGATTCTTAAACGCCGATAATGAGGGGCGCGCATTTTTTTATTGCGCGCCAATGATGTCGGTTACTCCATAAATCATGATTGATAACTCTACCTTCAATAACTTTACCGCACTTTATCACACTTTTGGTTGTAAACTGAATTTTGCCGAAACCTCAACAATCGCGCGCTTGCTGGGCGAAAAGGGTATAAGGCGAGTCAGCCGCGGCGAAACGCCTGATTTAATTGTGGTCAACACGTGCTCGGTTACGGAAGTCGCTGACCAGAAATGCCGTCGGGCCATTCGGTCGTTTCACAAGCGATATCCCGACGCAGCTATCGTGGTGACCGGTTGCTACGCACAGCTGAAAGCCGATGAAGTAGCCGCATTGCCGGGGGTGGTTATCGTTGCCGGTAGCGATCGAAAAAACGACTTGGGCGAGTTCATTGACCAATGGCTTGAGACTCGTCAACCAATGTCACTGATCACGCCGCTTCAGGAGCTGAAACGGTTTGTGCCATCATGTTCGCGCGGCGACCGCACCCGCTACTTCCTGAAAGTGCAGGATGGATGTGACTATTGGTGTACTTACTGCACCATTCCCCGCGCTCGCGGCCGCTCCCGCTCCGCCACCGTGGCCGAAATCGTGGAGCAAGCCCGCCAAGTGGCCGCTGAGGGAGGGAAGGAGATTGTCATTACCGGGGTTAATATCGGCGACTTCGGCAAAGGGAGTGATGAAACGTTTTTTGACCTCGTTAAAGCATTGGATGAGGTTGAAGGCATCCATCGCTATCGCATATCATCTATTGAGCCTAACCTTCTGACTGATGAAATTATCAAGTTTGTGGCTGAGTCGAAAAGATTTATGCCTCACTTCCATATTCCGCTGCAAAGCGGCAGCGATAAGGTGCTGTCGTTGATGCGACGCCACTACGACACGGCTCTTTTTGCTGAAAAGATAGCCACGATACGCCATTTTCTACCCGACGCATTTATCGGGGTGGATCTCATAGTCGGGGCGCGCGGCGAAACTCCCGAGGAGTTTGAGAAATCAGAAAAATTCATTGAAGGACTCGATATTTCGCGTCTCCACGTGTTTACCTACTCCGAGCGCCCGGGCACCAAAGCTCTTGAGATTGACTACGTTGTCGACCCGGAGGAGAAACATCGTCGCACTCGCCGCATGCTTGCCCTAAGCGAGCGAAAATTAGCCGATTTTATCGGTCGATTTGCCGGCTCTCGTCGGCCGGTTCTTTTAGAACATTCCAAACCGGGACAACCGATGAGCGGATTTACCGACAATTATATCAGAGTTGATATCGCTGATGCCGACCCGGCGCTCGACAATCATATCGTTGAAGCTGAACTCGGCCAAGCAACCGAGCCTGATTCCGAAACCATTCCCGCAACAATCATAAAACAGTGAAATGGATTTGGAACTACCGGATGAGAAAGTGAAAATAATGACACCTCCGACCGATGTATAAGAAAGTAGCTGTTGTAATTCTCAATTGGAATGGGTTAGGACTTTTAAAGCAATTCTTACCCGAGGTAATAGCCACCAGCCCGGAGGCGCGCATCGTTGTGGCTGATAACGGCTCAACCGATAATTCGGTTGACTGGGTCAGAGCAACTTACCCCGAGGAGGTGGATATCATTGCGTTTGACAAAAACTACGGATTTGCCAGAGGTTATAACATGGCCGTGGCTCAGATTGATGAACCGCTGGTAGTGTTGCTCAACAGCGACGTTGCTCCGGCTGAAGGATGGCTGAAGCCACTGGTTGAGATGATGGAAAGCGATATAAACATTGCTGCCTGCCAGCCACGAATTATGCAGGTCGCCGACCACGACCGATATGAATATGCCGGAGCTGCCGGTGGATTTCTTGACCGTAACGGCTACCCGTATTGTCGGGGTAGAGTGATGAGCCATGTGGAATCTGACCATGGCCAATATTCTGACCCTATCGAGATTGATTGGGCATCAGGAGCCGCACTGATGACGCGCCCGAAACTCTATATAAAAGCCGGAGGACTTGACGAGCATTTTTTTGCCCACATGGAGGAGATTGACCTTTGCTGGCGTTTCCGATTAATGGGCTATAAACTGATGGCCGAGCCTGATTCAACGGTTTATCATTTAGGCGGCGGCTCATTGGCAATGGGTTCGCCACGCAAAACTTATCTGAATTTCCGCAACAACTTATTGATGCTCTATAAAAACTTGCCCAAGAAGATACGGCGCAAGAAACTGATTGAGCGACGATTGCTCGACACTTTGGCTTGGACGATGAACGTGGTCACGGGGAAATGGGGCCATGCAGGGGCGATTATGCGCGCCCACAACGACTATCGCCGCATGGTTAAAAACATCTATAAGGCTGAAGTTGAAAAGCTCGACAATGAGAACCCCGACCGGCGTAACCTACTTGAAAATCGGCCTAACCTGCTGACATCCTACTACCTCCGCCGCCATAAAACCTTCTCCTCCATCCATTCCCAAACACCTATACCCAAAATAAAAGATGTAATTACGTAGCACCCGATTATAAAAAAGCGTTAGGTCACTAAGCAATGCGACCTAACGTTTTTTTGTGTTGGGATTAATAATTTAAATGCTGAGTCGGCTCATGTTTACTCTGATACCGTTATAATTTGCCCCATAGGTCTTAAAAGTATCTTCGTCGAGTACTATGGATTTCATTTATTCTGAATTTTTTAAGTTAAGTTTAGTTAACTTATTAACGAAGAATCAATGAAACACATATCTAATCCTTCCAAATGTTTTCCCAAGCATTTTCACAATCTATTCCTTCCAATGGATTATTAAATTCTACATGGAGATTATTTGCCTTATCAGATTCTCCCTTCATCCATCTTAGATATAATCCCGCCGGAGCGGTAATCTTAACTCCATTAATATAGTTGGGATCATCATTAATTGCTTCTTTGGTCTTTCTCTTATATCCATAGATAGCATACTTGTGGGCTGCGTGAATTAAATCAATGAACATTCTTCTGGAAAGGATGAAATACCTGAATTTATAATTGGTTCCATCTTCTTTTATGGCAGATACAAACACATAGGGTCCCATTACATTTTTTTCGAGATATTCCTTGTCTAAACACTGTGCCATCGTAAAACCGGCAGGTATGTTAGACTGAACACTGGTTTTAACCTGTACTAATGCAATATTAGGTTTCCAAGGAGACTTGGGGTCAGTAGAATTGCCATCAATGCAAACTATATCAATAGTCTTAAAATTCTTTATCGTACAATTTGCATTAAAGGCATCCCACCCATGTTCCATTAATTTAGCAACTACAAGGCTTTCGCCAAGTGCACCCATTCGTGCCCTTTCCGCTTGAGTCGTGTTGTTTTGCAGTTATTTAATATGTTTTTTTGCGGTTGGGGGGATTTTTTTTTGGGATTTTTTTTTTGGCCAATGG
>CAMWUH010000037.1 GCA_947177325.1 uncultured Bacteroidales bacterium | reverse complement strand
AAATCAAACTCATTCGGACCGTCGAGCTAATTATTATCGATGAGGTGTCGATGGTCAGAGCTGATGTTATCGACTTCATCGACCGTATTCTGCGCACATATACTGGCAATCATCGCGAACCGTTTGGAGGCAAGCAGATGCTTTTCGTTGGCGATATTTTCCAGCTCGAACCGGTCGTTACCCCCGACGTACGCGACCTTATCAACCGCTATTATCCCAATCCTTACTTCTTCTCAGCCCGCGTGTTTCGCGAAATGGACGTTGTCCCCATAGAGCTGAAAAAGATTTATCGTCAGCGTGACCCCGAGTTCCTTGCCTTGCTTGAGCAAGTGCGCCAAGGACGCTTATCGCTCGCCGAGGTAGAGAAACTCAATCAGCGTTGTTTGCAGCAAGCCGATGCCACTGGCCATAATGATGCCACTGATTTCTCAATGACTTTGGCTACTCGCAAAGAGATTGTAGAGCGAATCAACTCTGCCCATCTCGCTGCGTTGCCATCAAAGGTAGTCAGATTTGAAGGTGTGACTGTCGATAATTTCCCGGAAAACGCTCTACCGGTGCCTCGTGAACTGGATCTTAAGGTGGGCGCTCAGATAGTGTTTGTCAAAAACGACCCTGACAAGCGCTGGGTCAACGGCACTATCGGCAAAATTGAGCTTATCCGCAAAGACTACATCGAGGTAAAACTCGAGTCTGGCGCAATCCATCGCATTGAACAAGCCATTTGGGAAAACATTGAATACAAATTTAATGAAGAAACCAAAGAGATAACCGAAACAGTTATCGGCACCTACCGCCAATTCCCCGTCAACTTAGCCTGGGCGCTGACTATCCACAAAAGCCAAGGTCTGACGTTCAACCGCGTTAACATCGATGTGGGGCAGGGTGCATTCACCGGCGGACAAACCTACGTTGCGCTAAGCCGTTGCACTTCCCTCGAAGGTATCACACTTTGCAACCGTGTTTCGCCGCGCGACGTTTTCGTCAATCCTGTTATCGTTGATTTCAGTCGCACCTATAACGACCCCCGGCTCATTGATAAAGCCCTTGAGCGTGCTCGCGCTGACGCTGCCTATGAAGATGCCGCCCATGCAATCGATGCTCACGATATCGATAAAGCGGTTGACAGCTTTATTGAGGCCCTGTCGGTTCGCAATGAACTTGGCAGACCGTCGGCTGTTAGACTGATAAAGAGAAAGCTTTCAAAACTTGATTCAGCTTTTCGCGAGAACGATGATCTGAAACTTCAGCTCGCCGAATGTCATCGCAAGTTCCGTCAGTTAGCCGATGAATACATTAAAATGGGCCTTGAGTGTATTAACGAGGGTTACGATCCGACCCCTGCGTTTGCTAACATTGAGAAAGCCATAGGCTTGGCTCCCGACTATCCGCGCGGTTGGATAGCCAAGGGGGTAGCGGCATTCGCTTACAGCGATTTCGATATGGCTATCGAGGCTTTCAGTAAAGGATTGAAACTTGATCCTGAACGCCCCGACGTTTTGCTCCACCTCGGTAAATCTTATATGAAGGTCAATGACTATCACAACGCTCTCGATTCGCTCCTGAGAGCTCTCGACCTTGACAAAGACGACCGCAACATTCATCTGGCACTTGCCGACGTTTACGACCAAACCGACGACCCTGAGCAGGCTGACTACCATCGCGCTCGTGCCGCCAAACTAAAATCCCGCCGATAAACTCCTCCCTCGATTGTCAAAGAGCGGAGAGCGTGATACAACACACTCCGCCCGTTTTAATGCGAGTTCAACATAAGGGATCAGAACAAAGTCAACTGATTATCCATTTCATCCATTTGGGATTAAGTGGCATGCCATACCGTTAGTTCTCAATAAAAGCACTATCTTTGCACTAAATTTCTGATTATGTCACGGTTTCTTAATGACGCAAGCGAATATTATTCTGACAATCCGACGGTTGTAGATTTTGATGATGCTACCAAACTACTTGCCGCCGGGTCGACTTGCGACATATACCGAACACGCTGGCAGAGACGTGAGGTCTTTGTGAAAAGACTAAAAGAAGAATATCGTGCCAAGCCGTTGTATCTTGATGCTCTCGACAAGGAATTTGAAATCGGGGCCAATCTCAAGCATCCCTCACTGCCCGTATACCATGCCTTTGAGAGAGATTATATCATTATGGATTACATTGACGGAGCTACACTCGCAGATATGATCCGGGGAAAAGACAAATGGCTCGCCAATGAGAAAAATATTGTCAAGCTGTTAAGGGAGTTGATAGAGGTCGTGGGGTTTCTGCATCGTCATAATGTAGTGCACTGCGATATCAAAGCAGATAACATTATGATTACTGCAAACAATAGTAATCTGGTGCTCATAGACTTTGACAAATGTTATACCGACGCCCTGAACGACACGTCGGGGCATCCTGGCAAATATGGTCTTTCTGCTTCTGATGTAGGTCGAAGTTCAATTGATTTCCACGCCATCGGTATGCTCGTAGAGAAACTCAAAAAGGAGGTACACGGATTTAAGTTTGGCAAATACCCGCGATTTGTGGAAGCCTGCTATGAGCCTGACGTGAATTGCGAGGATTTAAAAGATATACTTGCAGGACCGGTTTCTGAAACCTCTACCAACAAACTAGGTGTGATTGTGGCTGCGGGCATGATAATTGCCGGACTGCTGATCGGTCTTATTGGTTACCTGGTTGAGAGAAACGATAAGCCTGACACACTTCCTGTACATGGAATCGCTAAGGAACTCAATAGCGATACCTTAATATTGTCATCAGATGAGATAGAGGTTGAACCCACAGTCAAGAACCTTGATAACGCAAATGCTGATTCAAAAGTAAAATCAGCAATGGCAGACAAAAAAGATGAATCTACTCAATATCCAATTGCCAGGTCACAAGATGAAATACACGACGATGCAAAAGAAAAGGCTGTAATATTGGATCAAAAGATTCAGCCTTCATTTACAGTGCTGCTCAATGATCTTGACCGTCTTAACACACTCAAAAATGACAGCACACTATCCGGTCAGCAGCTTCTTGACAATATTCGCAGGCACAGCGACCTCGCCGATGAATACATGGCCGAGGCATTCGAAATATTGAATGAAACATTCCCCGGACTTACCGACCGCGAGGCATGGCGGATTATTGCATTTTCAAAAGCCTATACCGGTTATACCCGCCGAGCCACCCCCGAACTCAATGAATATGGTCACGAAATGGAGCGACGGTTCAAGGCTGAAGGGCGCACCCCTCAATAAAATCGTTCACATTATCTCTACTGACTTCACTCCTCTGAATTTCGCAGATTCGTACGCACCGAGATCAACTCCGTCGCGTATAACATGTGCGACAATAAATCTATGACCCGCTGCAAGCTGTGTGATTGTCAGTAAGTCTCCTTTCAGAATGTTTCTGCTTCCTTCAACCTCATTTACTATAAATTTGAAATCTCCGATATAGGTGAGCTTAATGAGAACAAATGCGAATACACTTATTGTAGCCGGGTAATTATATGCAAAAAGAGCTGCACTCGCAATCGGGTGCAGCTCCTTTATTGTATGGAAGTCTGTTTCAGAACTTTTTATTGTTGCAGCTCTTTTGATGTTTTGCCGTCGCGGTTGATGATATAGACGTTGCCGCGAGATGGCTTGGCGATTCTGATACCTTGCAGGTTGAAGTACTCAACTGAGCTGTTGTCAATGTCAAACTCAATGGCGTCGACACCTACGGTACCTTGTTGGCCGTTGCGGCCGTAGATACCGTTTGTCATGAAGTTGAAGCTTTCAGTTTGATTTCCGGTGCCGTTGCTACCGTTGTTGAAGATAATTTTAAAGTTGGGTAAAACCTCTTCGGGGTAGAAGCTGATTTTCCAACCATCTTTACCGTCAACGGTCGTGCGCTCCATTTCAGTGCCGGGCCATGCTCCGAGCGGTTGGGTTGTGCCGCCTTGAGTCCAGATGTAAGCGTATACTTTTGCCCAAGGATTGGTGTCATTGTCAATGAAGTAAGCGTCTACACTCTCCATTTCGGTAGCATACATGGGCAGCGGTGCAGCTTCGGTAGTGTCGCGGGCAGGCTCCTGAGCGTCAGGCATTGTAGCGTAGTCGCCGAAATATGAGGAATTCTTGAGCCAGTTGATTTTTGAATTGAGCTTGTCGAGAGCCGCGTTTTTGCGTGCTTGCATATCGGTGTTGTCGATAACGCCTTGGGGTGATTCGTAGTTGGTGGGAAGGGGTGCATTTTTCCAGCGGGCGCGGTCTGATTTGGCAGCTTCTGAAATATGATTTACATATTCATCGATATCATCGGTCAAGCCTTTGTAACCGTTGTTCATAAACCATGCCCAGGTTGCTTTAACTTTGTCGCGGAATTTTTGGTTTTGCGACATTGAGCCAATCCAGGTGTTGCCGAATGGGCTTGCACAATAGAAAAAGTTGTCGGTAGCGCCGTTGAAAGCGTTACCACAGTCCCAAAGCGGTGAGAAATGCCATTTTTGACCTTCGCCACGGTCACGGAACATATAGGTTGAACCGTGATATGACTCAGTGTGAGAAATGATTTCCTCTACGATGTAGTAACGGGCTGCATCGTCAAGGTCAAGATATTTCCAAAGGTCATTGCTATTAGCGCCAACGGCATCGTTCATAGCGGTGAACTGGTCTTTAACGAAGCGCTGTTGAAGCGAAGAATATGATTCGGGAGTGTCCCAGGTAATCCAAAGGCAAGGAAGTTTGGGAGAACTGGGATCGCCTTCGCAGTATTTTTGAGTAATGCGAATTTGATTTTCCTCTTCGTAGTTATCAAGCTCAACGAGATAGCCACCTGAGATTAGGGCATTTTCAGTTACATCGTCATCGAGTTCGGTAATGTTAACGCGGTCTTTTTCAATGCGGATTGACTCGGTCAGGAAGTATAGGCCACGATAGTCGCCGTTGATAACCACTTCTACGGGTTGTTGCCAGGGCGTCCAGGGCAAACCTATGCGACGACCGAGGTTAAAGCCGGTGAAGTTGCGCAGATAACCATAGTTATCGTCAGCGTGAGCTAAGATCGCGAAGTGTTTGCTCTTGGAGAGACCCAGGAGCGATTGCTTGGCGCCAAGTTTGAGCTTGAAAGGCTTTTTGGCAAAGGCTTTGCGGGTGAAGTTACCGCGGGCTTTGATTTCGAGGGGGAGTGGTTCTTCTTTTGAGCCTACGTTTGTGGCACCGAGGTCTTCAAGCCATTTGCAGCCATTGGTTTCGAGCCAATAAACACCCGAGAAATAGTTCTTATGGTCAAGATTGGCGCTGATGATTTCGTTATTGTAGTCAGTAGTGCCTTCGTTGTAAACGTTGATATAGAGCACCGGGAGTGTGCCTGAGATAGCTGCTTCAACGTCGCCGCCACCACCACCGCCTTGCGAGGGATCGATGATAGTAGTGGGTGCCTCTTTGCCGTTAGCAGAGATGCGCATCACAGAGTTTTGCAAAGTGCTGCCGGTACGAACCAAGTCAAAAGTGATGGTTACGTCGGTCAAATTATTAGCCTGAATATTTGCGCCGCCTGGTGTGATGTAGAAGCTGATAGCGTCGTTACAAACAAAGGGGTCGTTTTTAGTGGTGCCGGGAGCTAAAACTGCACCATACTCCACCTGCCAGTTTTCATCCGAAACTTTAAATACGCCGTCGAAGTGGTCAAGGTGAATTGAGTAGGTGTTGCCGTTGCGAGTGAGTTTGTAGGCATCATTTACTGCCCACCCACCGGTCATGTCGCCACGCACATACATAATGGGGTAGCCTTCGCTATCGTTGGCAGCCCAGGTGGGCGCAGTTGATAGCAAGGCCGCTGCTAATGCAGTGTACTTTAAAAATTTCATGATTTGAAAATGTGTTATGATATAAGATTGATTGTGATATTGTGTAAACCGAGCAAACTCCCGCTTGCTCTAATTTTGCAAATATAATATAATTATGTGTAAACACAAAATTACGGACCGCATTTTTTAGCTTGCGGTCCGTAAAAATATATCGTGGAAATTAGATCCGGTTACCCGTTTGTCAGAAGTTGTAGCCTAAAGAGATTGTGCAGGTATTACGGCGAAGTTTGTCGGTAACAGCAGGTGTGTATGTTTTATTGAAAACGCGAGTCATCCCTACGCCTCCTTGCACCGAGAACACATACCGGTCGTATGCTACCGAGGCTCCGAACACCCATTGTAAATCCCAATGCTTGAAGCCATTTTGGCCAAATAATGAACCAACTTCCAGAGTTTCGTCAACGTCAGGCAATTTCTTGATATGATCGTGAGCGTAAAGCGAAATATTGAGTTGCGGGCCTGTAAACACTGAGATTTTCACCATATCGGTAAAGTCGAAATGATAACCGGCCAGCAAAGGAATACGAAAGCCGAAGTTGCGTATCGAGCGAGGAATTATCTGTTCGACAGGCACTTCACCCGGCGCGTCTTCAGATGGTATCCTTATGATATCCTCGCTGAAAGTGTTATAAAAGAACGACAGTCCGGGTTCTACATAAAGGTTTTGCCATACAGGAATATTGTAGACAGCACCTATGGAGAAGCCGGCGCCATTGTTGTAGGTGTTGGTTGACGGGCCTGATGTGGAGGTCAGATCCACGCCGATGCGCGCGCCGAGGTATGCTTCATTGTCAGGGTTGGCAAGGAGCAAATTTTGGGCTGAAACTGCGCTTGCAGCTGCTATAGCAAAGATTAGGGAAAGAAGAATTTTTTTCATATTGGTTAAAATGGTAAATTATCAGAATTTTTATTCATGCCACGAGTTTAGTAATCATAGAGCAACTCTAAGTCATCAAGATATAGCACCGAGCCGTTGCCCCCGGTGAAGTAGTCGCCATATTTTGAGGCTGAGGCAGTAATGAGAATGAATTTGGGCACACGCGATGTCGACTTATACTCCATGTCAAATTCAAATTGCTCGTATGAATTAACATCAACGCCACACTCCATTTTGCCGTAAGCCACCACATAGTCGGCCTCAGGGTCAAAGAGGTTACGGTTGTTGGGGTTGGTGCGAATTTCAAAAGGCTCGTCGGAGTCGATTAGCGCACACCAAACAATGCATGAGTCGGGGCGATTTTTCAGATTTTCAAACCCTGCGGTAGTTGATGAAATCGGGGCGGAATGATATTTGTAGTAGCCGCGCATTTTTGTCGGCCGCTCTTTGAACGGACGGCCAAACGAGAGTATGCCGTTTGTTCCGTCGGTCTTGACGTAGTAACCGGCGAAAATGTTGCCGGCCGCGAGTTTACCGATTGCGCCGATGCCCACGAAGCGGGTTTCAAGCTTTGCGGCACGACCTGTGCCGGTGGGGGTATCATCGGTGGGCACCGAGTTGGATGTGCCGAGGGTTGCCGCGCCCTTGTTGCCTGTGTCCCAGTAGCGGTCGCCACCTTCAGCCCAGGGACACCACACTTTGCCATCAAGCCACCAATCTTCAAAGTCGCTGTTCGGCACTTGAAGATCAACGCCGGTGGTGAATGTCAATTCAGCTCCCGGTTCATTATCGGAAACAGCGCGGGCCACATATTCTGTCAGCGATTCCAAGTGGATAATACGCGCATGGAAACTGCCTCCTTCGGTCGTTAACCATTCATCGGGCACGGTTATCCATTGCTGTGAGGAGGCTTTACGATATTCAATGGTGTTGTGCTTGCCCTCTTCAGCTTCGCCGTAAACCCATGCCACATTGGTCCATCCATAAGCGGCAACGGTTGTAACGGTGGCTGCTGTTTGCTCGGCATAGATGGTCCAGATTTCACTGCGCCCGTGGTCGGTAACTTCCACTTCGAATGGACGACTCAGGTCAATAGCTGTGCCTTCAGTAAGGGCGGGATTATAAGAGGCGAGGGGAGAGGCGAGTTTGCACGATGTAACTTTCACCGCGTCTAATGCCACAGTTTCGGGCAGCGTGACAACGATGCGCCGGGCCGGCACGTCAATCACTGATGAACCTATTTGATTGGCAACGGTGAAATTGCGCGTGATAGTTTGCTCGGCTTGAACCACCCAGTCGTAGGTTTGGTAAAGTTCAATCATAAACACTCGCGAGCGAGAGAAGTCCATAACCGGGCCAATCGAGTCGCTGTCGGCCCATCGGGCGCCTTCTGATAGCTTGCACGATGTTACGTTGACATTGTAGATATCGGCGTATTCATTGAGGTAGATAGTGGCTGTGCGGGTAGCGGAGTCAATCTGAGTGGCCTGGGCCGCGTCTTCAACCACGAGCTCAACGATATTGGGCTGAATGCGTGGATAAGGGATATTGTTTTTTATGCAGCCGGTAGCAATCAGGCAGACCAAAGCAACCACGGCGCTTATGGAAAATATGGAATTTAGAGATTTTCGTCGAGTCATCGCTTTTTAAATATTGACGGCCAGGCCAAAGTTGATGTTGAAAATATTGAAGCGGAAGTTGGCCCCGGAGGTAAATCGTCGACCTTCT
Source organism: uncultured Bacteroidales bacterium (assembly GCA_947177325.1). GTDB lineage: Bacteria > Bacteroidota > Bacteroidia > Bacteroidales > Muribaculaceae > JAGBWK01. Next base: position 3,566 of record CAMWUH010000037.1, on the reverse strand, counting down.
TCAACTCCGTCGGTGATTTGCTTCTCTGACCTCATGTGAAGGCCAAACACTCCAAACGAAACGTTAAACGAAACGTAATCCATGATAAACACGCACACTCCCGGCGAAAAGTTGAGTGAAATGTCGGTGATGTTGGTGTGAGTGTCGCGTGGCTCGCCGTTGAATATTCGTTTAAAGCGAGAAGAACCGGAGCCGAACCCTAAGTTTATTTCATTGAATATGGCAAAGCGCTTGGCCGATCCGAGCCCAACGTAGTTTCGATAGTTGACCGATGTTGTAAACGATTGTGAATAGTAGCTGACATCGCGCAGATTGAAACTGAGGTCTTCATCAAAATCAAACGCCATGTTGTTGAGGTCAACGAAACTACGGGAGTAGTTAAACTGCAAGCCGATCGATTGATTGGAGCGGAAAAAATAAGAAATCGATGGCTTGATGGAATACATTTTTATCTTTATGTCGAAGTCGTTGAGAATCGACAAAATCTGAACATCCTCGGTTGAGTATTGACCGTAGGAGGCGGTGAGGCCAAACGACCATTGCCCTTTCGGAATAATCAGGTAATTAAACAATCCTCGGTCATATCGACCATAATTCTTAGAGGGTAGAATGATAGGCACTGTATCGCCGTTGACTATTACGAGTTCATTCAGGTCGGGGTGGTTGATTGCCGCAGAGTCAAGCACAATCTTGTCGGCGCGCAGAATGTTTTCTTTGATTATGAATGGCTCGGCCTTAGCGCAATGACAAAGAGTTGCAATCACCACGGCGGCTGCTATTAAGCTGATTTTAAATAACTTTCTCATAGATAAAATGCAACGCCAAAGGTGATTGAAAACAAGTTGATTTTAAAGTTAGCCGTTTGCGACGACATATTGGCTACGTAAATTTGGTCGGTGGTGGCTTTTGAAGAGTTGTAGTTAAAGCCGAGCACACCAACATTCACCTCTATGGCCGAGTAGTTGTTGAGAAACATCACGACACCCGGCGAAAGGCCTACGTTGAGCGAGAAGTTCCTGCTATACGTGCCGGTAAGGTCGTCGCCTGTGCCATTGACTATTTTGGATTGTCCGCCACCTATTTGCACTTGCACTTCATTGAAAAGGCCGAATCGGCGGTTATGACCCAGTGATATGTAGTTGCGCAGTGCTCCCGTGAATGTATAGCTGTGGTTGATGCTGAAAAGGTGGTCGAGCGAGTAGTCGGTTTCAGAGTCGAGCACCACTTTTGCTTCATCCAGTTTCATGCGGGTGCGGGAATAGGCAAAACGGCCGCCGGTTGCCAGATTGTCCTTAAAGGCAAACATCACCATAGGCGAAACCTTAAAAGTGTAGGCATCGCCGTTGATGTTTTCAACCACGAAAAATTGATAATTATCTTGCGATGATTGGGAGTAGCTCACGCTTACCCCCGTAATCCATTGCCCTTTAGGGATAAATGATATTTGCTCAAGCCCGCGCTTAAACGGCTGCTGCGCTTTGAGAGCCATCGGCATCAGGCAGGCTATAATCAGGGCTATGGTTAGTTTAACCGAATGTTTTGGCATGTGATGTTATATGTAAGCTTACTAATAAATAACGCAATTTATTGCCATTTGCAACAAATCGGCCTTAGCAACTGTTATATGCTTATACAGAATATTCGTCAAATTTACGGTTTTTTTATTAGTTATGAAAGGTTATTGATTGTTAAATTTCAATTATTCTTCCCGATAATGCCGAAATTTGTCGTAATTTTAAACGCTTTGTTCTACTATTGATATTTATAATATTCACGTTTTCAATTATTTAATAAAATGAAGAAACTATTTTTTAGCTTTGTGGCTCTCCTTGCATTTGCTTTTTCAGCTTCTGCCCAATTTAATTTGAAAGATGCGGTAAACGCCTTGAGCGGCTCTTCATCAGGTAAATCAACAGCAGGCGATGTTGTGTCAACAATAGGCGGTTTGCTCGGTGGCAACAAGGTAGACATCAAATCCCTTACAGGCACTTGGGTCTATTCGGCTCCGGCCGTTACTTTCGAAAGTGACAATCTGCTGAAAAAAGCCGGTGGGGCAGCTGCCTCTTCCGTTATTGTTAACAAGATAAAGCCTTACTATCAAAAATTCGGCGTGCCCGGTACCACTGTTGAAATCAAAGCCGACAGCACTATGACCATCACCAAGGGGAAAATGAAAGTGAGCGGCACACTCGAGCCTCAATCAGAAGCAGGCAAATTTCTCCTCAATATCAAAGCCCTCGGCAAGGTGCCTGCCGGTAAAATAACCGTTTATATTTCAGGCAACTCCAATAAAATTCAAATCACTGCAGCGGCCGACAAATTGCTCTCGCTCGTTTCAAAAATCGGCAAACTTTCAGGCAACTCAACCCTGAAAACCGTTTCTTCGATTGCTGACTCCTATGAGGGCCTCAATCTGGGCATGGAGATGACCAAATCAAAATAGCATCACTATAAACTCAGCAAGCTTCTATGACAAATCGGCACCGATTGTCAACCGCATTTCATCGTTATCGCTTCAAATTCAATCGGCTTGTCATGCACATGCAGCCGGTTACCCGAAGAATAATGACCGGGCTTAACGTCGTCAGTCTTCTGGCGGCGTTAGCGTCGGTTGTGGGGTTGATACTGTTTGTGGGTTTTGACCACACTGCCGCCGATGTTAAATTGCTTGCGCGTCTCATCAAAGGCGCCCGCATCGTTTTCATTGTTTCAATTATATTCGGGCTGATATTTGATTGGGCCCACGTCAAGCGCTACACTCGCCTGATGAAGTGGGTGCTGAATATCGCGATGTTGCTCACGTTGTTACCCATGATTTACCCTCAGCCGGCCCACCCCTGGATTCCCTGGTTATCAACTTTCCTTTACAGTAAAGCGGTTATTTTTTCTATTACCGGCATTTACGCCGTTTGGGAAATCAGTTTCAGCGTCACAAATTTATTCGGCCATAAAATCAATCCATCGCTGCTGCTTGCCTGCAGTTTCCTCTTTTTTATCATAATCGGCTCTTTCGTGTTGAAAATGCCTCGGTGCACCCACGATGGCATCACCTACATCGACTCCCTTTTCGTATCGACTTCAGCTGTGTGCATCACCGGATTGTCAACCGTAGATGTGTCCTCCACATTCACCCCGTTTGGTGTGTTGGTGCTCTCCATTCTGATTCAAATCGGCGGCCTCGGAGTAATGACCTTTACAAGCTTCTTCGCGCTGTTTTTTACCGGCAACAACTCCATCTATTCCCAAATGGTGGTAAAAGATATGGTCAACTCCAAATCGATTAACTCACTCCTTCCCACTCTGCTCTACATTATGATGTTTACCTTGGTGATAGAGGCCGTTGGCGCAGTGTTGGTGTGGTTTTCCATTCATGGAACAATGGGAATGACCCTCGAAGATGAGCTGATTTTTTCCGGATTTCATTCCCTCTCGGCCTTCTGTAATGCCGGATTTTCCAATATAGCGGGAGGCTTGTCAAGCCCGCAGCTGTTGTTGCAAAATCAATCGATTTATTTGATTTTGTCGGCCTTGATTTTCCTCGGTGGCATCGGGTTCCCTCTGCTGGT
>CAMWUH010000036.1 GCA_947177325.1 uncultured Bacteroidales bacterium | reverse complement strand
CTCCCTTATAGCAGTGTAGCACTTGTAGCACCTTGTAGCAGTTGCCCTCCCTTATAGCAGTGTAGCACTTGTAGCAGTGAGAGCGGCGAATCAGCCTACATGTCGGGGAGGAGTGGGTAGCCGAGAATGGCTTCGGCTGTTGTGATGGCAGTCAGGGGTACTCCGCAAATGCCGTGCAGGTTGAGATTCTGGCCTGTCAGAAGCAGATTTTTGACTTTGGTCCAGACGGGAATCTGTGAGGCCATCAACGAGTCGCAATCTTTACGGTAGCCGAAAATAGCACCTTCGGGGGTGTGGTAATAGTCGCGGATAGTCAGCGGAGATGCGGCGTAGACGTGAGCTATCATTGAGTTGACGCCCGGCAAAGCCTTCTCAAGTTTGGCCAAAGTCAAGTCAGTCAGATATTGCTTGAATTTCAAATAGCCTTCAGGCCGACAACCGACTGTAGAGTCAGCCCATTGGATAAAGTGGCTGTAGTCGATAATGCAGTGAACGAGCAGGCGAGAGGCATAGCGTTGGTCAATAGCATCAGGGGGAGTCATATACATGAATCCGCGAGGCCATTGGTCGTCAACGTCGACCGACTGTTGGCCCCACATCAGTCCGGGAGAGTCGATGTAGTAGCATGTATGGTTGATAAAGGGGAGTCGATCAGGCTTCAAATCGATAAAGAGGGAGAATGCCGAGGCTGATTTCGGAAGTGCTGACAAGCGGTTGACGTAAGCTTTCGTAAAACTTTTAGGGGGAAGGAGCGGAAAGAGCGCTTCAGGATGGATGGAACTGACAATGAACTTGCCCTCATGACGTTGGCCATCGGCTGTGACAACGCCGGTAGCTTCCCCTTCAGAGTTAACTTCAACGGCAGTTACTTCGGTGTTGTTGATTACTTGACCACCGGCCGAAGTGATAACTTCAGCGAGAAGGTCGGCCAATTGCTGGCTTCCACCTACGAATCTGGCCGAGCCCTCGATGTAGAGCACATTGATAAGTGAATGAACGTAGGCCGGTGTCGAGCCTTCAATGCCACTGTAGAGCGGATTGAGATAGGCTAAGAGCTCGCGCAGTTGCGGGTCGCTGACAAACGAGGCAATAAGCTCATCGGCGGGGCGGAAGAAATTGTCGGAGTGGGCCGGAATTCCTTCTGACGGGCGCAGATAGAAAAGGTCAACTTCGTTAGCGAGATTGTAGATTTCCTCAATATAGGCCTCAATCCCGGCGGCTTCAGCGGGGAAATATTCAATCAGGCGGTCAGTGAAATTGCGGCGTCCGGCAGCCATGCGGAATTTCCGGCCTGTTGTGCCGTAGGTGATTTCGTCGATGCAGTCGGAGTCGACATCTTTTATAGTCAGGCGATGGCGTATGTTGAGGTAACGGCAAATGTGGTCGAGGTTTCCACCGGGTTCAAATCCGCCGATTATGTGCATACCGGTTTCGAAACTTTTGCCGCGACGGGTGAAGCATTGAAGTCCCCCGCCGATAATTTGATTTTTCTCTACGACAGTAACCTTTTTCCCGTTTCGGGCGAGCAGCGCACCGGTAAACAGACCGCCCAAACCACCTCCGATAATAACAACATCGTTCATATCAGCTCCTTTAATTTGTCAATACCAATAATGTCGGCTGCCGTCAAGGTAGTGCCGATTAACACACCGAGCATGCCGTGGGAGTTGACATTCTGCCCGGCCAAAAACAGATTCGGAATACGGGTGACGTGAGAAACTCGCCCCGCAGCGCCTAACGTAACGTCTTTAGCCACGCCATACATAGCGCCCTGCGGAGTGGAAGTATAATCCTCATAGGTCAGTGGCGACGAAGTGTAATACTGCTCAATTGAATCGGGCAATTCAGGGAAATCCTCGGCAGCCCTTTGAATGAGCTTTCGGGCATAGAGGTCCATAAGTTGGCGGTAGTTGTCGCCACGACGATTAATCGGCGTACCTTTCCAGGGAGCTACCAATTCGTATGGCATGTAGGCTATAAGCACTCCGGCGTTGGCAAATTCCTGACGCGGCCGGTCGCAGAAATGCATATAGAGATAACCTTGGTGCAAACCGTCGCTGTCAAGCTCTTGACAACTCCATGGGTCGTTACGATAGGCATAGTAGTTGTTGTTGCGATATTTTATAGTGTCAGGTTTGAACTTGAGATAGAGAGAAAACACTGACAGCGATGCCGGGAGCGATTGCATTCTGCGTTTGAACACCGGCCGCAGCAGCGGAGTGTCGCCCAGCAAATCGATTAAAGGAGAGGGATGGATGGCTGCAACAACTATGTCGGCCGGCAGCGTTTCGTTGCCATTGATTTCAACGGCGGCAGCTTTGGATTGGTCGGTGATGATGCGCGTAGCCTTAGCGGAGGTGAGCAATCGTGAGCCGTAGCGCTCAATGTTTCGGATAAGCTCGGTTGCAATTGCGTCGCTGCCACCACATATCCTGAAAGCACTTTGATTGTAGAAGTCGTGGATAAAAGCGTGTTGCGAGAATGGTGTCCGGCCTTTGACTCCGGCATACAGTGGCATATTGCCAACGACAACTTTGCGCAGCAAAGGGTCGGTAAACATAGAGTCTACAACCGAATCGAGAGCAGTTGTGTGATATTGGGCAGCACGAAGGGCGTTGGCATTAAAGCCACCCGTCAGGTTGCCAAGTGTCAATGCAGAAGCAACCGTTTCAACAGCATTGAAGTAACGGTTGAGATTGTCTTTCTCAGCAGGGAAATATTGCGCCAATGCATCAATGAAGCCATCACGGCCATTGGCGATCGGAAACTCTTGGCCGGCTATGTTGATGATGTCGTAGCCCTCATGGTCGAGCGCAACGAGGTTGAGTTTATCGTTCAGCTCATAGAGCTGCATCAGTTGGTGGAGCGGCTGCCCCGGGAGGGCGCTACCGATGTAGTGCATACCGGTTTCAAACCTGACACCTGCTCGGGAAAAGCATTGCAGACAACCGCCCGGACGGCTTTGTTGCTCAACCACGGTGACATCATATCCGCATCGAGCCAATATAGAGGCGGCCGACAAGCCACCCAGGCCGCTGCCGATAACAACAACACGCTTCATTCTTTAACGGCTAACAGCGTCAGCCCCCATTCGAGGCCATCGGCGTGGTTAATAATCAAGATGGAGTTGAGTGGGCCGGTGCCATTGCGCCATACATAGTTTTCAGCAACCGAGCCTGCCTGTAGGAATTTACAGGCGGCATAGAAAGCTTGGGCTGAGGCTGCGAAATGGCTGCCTGACATCGGTTTCCAAGCTAAGATATAAGCGCCCGAAGCAGATTGGTCGATTATGGATTTATAATGACTGTCGTTGTCGCTATGGCCGGTAAGGCCGAGCATCAAGCCATCGGGGCTCCAACGGGAAATTATATTGTGCAGCTCGGAAGCACTTGGTTTATAGAGTGTAGTCACTTCCACTATTTCAACGGGTCGGCATTGGGAAGAGTCGGCGGTGGCAGAAATCAGCGCTGCAACGGAGCCTTCCGATATGAAACCCGAATCGGGGTTTACCGTCATCGAGGCTCCTGCCGTTATGGGAGTGGTTTCGTCGTGAGCGCCAACTAATGCTGAATTGATTTGACCGGTTTGGATTTGATTGACCGCATCAGCCAGGGCTGATTCCCACGAAATGGATTTATGGGAGTAGGTGGTGTTGTAGCAGTGACAACCCAGGGTTATAGCTATTTGCGAGCCGATAGTGTTGTGGGTCGACTGCATGAACAGCGTAGGCTTAAGCATCTCCTCGCCGTAGGTGTAAAGCTCGTTGAGAAATTTCTCGGAGTTTTCCATGCACCCTAATCCGGTGGCCGTGATGATAGCTTCGGGCAGGCTTTCCTTGTTGACGATTGAGAGTGACGACGCGAGTGCCCGCTTTAGTATGCGGCTCATGCGCCTGGCTTCGCCCGGAGAGAGCAGGCCTTTGACATCGGGCTCGACTGCGCGTTTGTATTCGGCCGAAGGTTGAGGCGATGCCGAGAGCCAGTCGTCGGTCATGGCTCCGCAGCATGATATCATGGAGGCTCTGTCGACAAACACCCTGCGCCGTGCAGCGCTTGAGTCGTCAGCTACATGATTATTGGAGAAGCGGCTGAAAATCAGAGTGGAATCGTTGCCTCCGAAGCCAAATGAATTGGTGAGCACATGGTTGATGGTTGCGCCTTCAACAGTTCGCTCAACCGGGGGATTTTCAGGTTCAACCGGATTATTCAAACCCAAATTGGCCGGAATTACTCCTTTTCTGATTGCTTCGATAGCAACCACAGCCTCGATAGCTCCGGCCGAAGAAGTTGTGTGGCCGGTAAACGGCTTGGTTGAGGAGTAGCACGGTAGTTTCGAGCCGAAAATTGCACGCATGGCAGCCAACTCCGAGGAGTCGTTGTTTTCGGTGCCGGTGCCGTGGGCGTTGATATAATTGATGTCGGATGGTTGAAGCCGGGCACGCTTTAGCGCAGCTTTCATTGACCTCGCAGGGCCTTCGCCCGAGGGGGATGAGGCAGTCTGATGGTAAGCGTCGCAAGCGTTGCCCCAACCTGAAAGCGTGGCCAAGGGGGTGGCTCCACGAGCCAGAGCATGGTCAAGCGACTCCATGACCAGATAGGCTGCGCCTTCGCCTAAATTGATGCCGTCGCGGTCGGCGTTAAAGGGTCGGCATCTGTCGGCCGACAATATCATTAGCGAATTGAATCCGTTGAGATGGAATTTCGATAGTGACTCCGAGCCTCCGGCTACGACACATTCGGCCCGTCCTGATTCAATCATTTCGGCAGCCAGGGCTATGGCATTAGCTGCTGATGAGCAGGCGGTGGAGATAGTGGAAATTGAGCGGAAATCACCGGTTTCGGTGGCGATTAAGCGTGTTGAGGCTCCGCAATCGTTATAGGCCAATTGGTCAGCATCGCTACCTTTGCCCTCGCAGGCAGCCAGGCGGTTGAAGAATTTCTCGGTGTTGTCCATTCCCCCGACGGTAGTGCCTGAGATGAAGTCAACATCGCGAAGCGAGTCAGCCGGCAATGAAGCCATTTCGAGGGCATCGTGCAGCGCGGCTACTCCGATAACAACGGTGCGCAGCCTCGCCGATTGATCGCTCACCCCAAGTTCGGCTGCCAGGGAGGCGGTGGATTGCTTCACTTCGCCGACTTTGATATGGGTCAATGCGGTGTCGAGAAATCTGACGGGCTCAATACCGGAGCGGTTGGCTTTGAAGGCCTCGGTGAGCGCATCAGCTCCGCGACCCGGGGCCGACAGGATGCCATAGCCGGTTATTACGATTGGTGACTTCAACATTAGTTTCCGATTAGGGATAGAAGGAACAGTGCAGGAGGATTATTTTGTGCGGTTTGCTTTAATATAATCAGCCATTGTGGCCACTGAAGCAAATATTTTTTTACCTTCTGCCGGGTCGGTGAGGCGAATACCATACTGACGTTCAAGAAGAACGATAAGCTCAAGAGCGTCGATAGAGTCAAGGCCGAGGCCGTCGCCAAAGAGGGGAGCGTCGTCGGCAATGTCGGCAGGGGTAAGGTCTTCGAGATTGAGGGCCTCGATTATTTGTTGTTTGAGTTGAGTTGTTAAGTCTGACATATATAATAGGGTTGTAGTTGATTAATTAGTAAAGATAGCAAATTATTTTGAACTTTTCCTGCTCAACACTGTAAATTTTGACGGCAAGCACTCGCGGATTGATATTCGCCAACTGTTTTGGGGGCACCGAGCTGTAGTCTTTTGGCTGAGGCATATCCTGTGAAACTGTTCTGATGAGCATCTCTGTAGTCGGAGAGTCGAGGTTGCTGACTGCAAAGAAGCATGTAGGGCCCATTATTTTGTGGCGAATGGCAATTTCTCCGGCAGCGATGTTGGGGAGGGTGTAGACAAATGTTGCCGGAGAGGCCGGACATTCAGTCGAGTCATGGCCTATGGTGAGCTGGTGGTTGCGGTCGGTTTGGAGCGACCCCTCGGAGTTAAACATTGCTATGGCCGCAAATTCACATTCATCAGAGGACAGATTGCGGAGCAGAAATTCCGATGCCACGAATGCCAGCTTACTCATAAAGTCCATCTTGAAGAATTTCGGATAGTCGCCGATTAAAGCGCGATAGACTGCGGCAGGGGTGAGTGGCTTTGGCAGCTCACGGGCTATATCTACGCCATTGAGCAATAGCTCGTCAGGGGTGAAAATCAGGGTAGCCTCAGGGGTCATCGGTCACCTCCTTTCAGTGATATGGCAATTCCGGCGTTGGTTCCGCCAAAACCGGAGAGTATTTTGAAAAACAACGGCTTCTGCAACATCACCGGTTGCGCCGACACATTGACTGCCACCGATGTGCCCCGGCGGGCAAAGCCGTGAGTGGGGAGTACAATGCCTTGCCGGGTGGCCTCGACGGCGAGCGCGGTTTCAACCAATCCGGCTGCCCCGAGGGTGTGGCCCAGCACATTTTTAACGGCCGAGACAGGCACGTCGGCCAATCCGGCACGGTTTATGGCAATTGCCTCCATCTCGTCGTTATAGAGCGTGGCGGTGCCGTGAGTATATATAGCTCCGATATGGGCAGGGTCGGAATGGTCAACGGCATCCAGAAGGTCGTTGATTACTCTGAACATACCCTCTCCGCTACGCGACGGCCCGGATATGTGGTTTGCATCGTTGTGTTGCGACCAACCGACAACCACGGGCTCTCCCGAGGGTATTTCATTGTGATTGGCTTCAGAGAGAATAAACGTTGCGACGGCTTCTCCCAAGTTCAATCCGCAGCGGTCAGAGTCGTAGGGCCGACAGTGCCCTTTGCTGAGAGCTTTGAATGATTGGAAACCTGAGATGATAAAGCGGTTGATGAGGTCGCACCCGACTACGATAGCGTCGGTGAAATCAGTGCCGGTTAACAGCGAGCAGGCAGTGGCGAGAGCGGCCACGCCCGATACACAGGCGTTACTGACAGTGATGGGTTCGTTGTGGCAGCCAAGAGCTTTGGCTATAACTTCGGCGGAGTAGCAGAGCGGAGCACGGTGGTCGGCGATGTTGTCGTTGAGCAACTCTACGTTGCCTTTGGTAGTCGATATAATCAGCAGGGTTGTGGCGGCTGCGGGGTCAACGTCGGTGGCTTTGAGAGCTTCGCGGGCCGACCACACGCACAGACGTTCAAACAGCGTTGCATCGGGCTGCATATCGGCTGTGGCCTCCAATAGCATCGGGATCAGTTCGTCACGGTCAAAAAGCGATGCCATCACCGGCTCGGCTACTTGAAAATCTTCAGCCGGGCGCAGTTGCATCTGCCGGTTCTCTCCATTGAGCACGGCATTGAATGTGGCCTTGAGCGACATGCCGGCCGGAGTTGCTGCGTGAATCGATTTGCAATATATGTGGCTCATGGCTGTAGGCTCGCTTATTTGATTAAACCGACTTTCTGCTTCCACTCTTCAAAGAAGGGAGGATTGTACCAAACGAGCTGATAGTCGCGGTCCATAAACACTTGCACCGAGCGACCTGTAGCGAGCTGACGGCCGCTGACGGGGTCGGTGATTTCGTAGTCAAATATTATTTTGGCAGCGTCGGTAGGGCAGTAGGTGATAGTGATTACGGGCTTCATTCCGTAGGTGATTGGACTCTTGTATTTGAAGCTGAGATCTACCAGCGGAGCGTAGTAACCGGCATTGAAAATGGTCATGTAGTCAAGGCCGTATTTGTGGCCGAACACCTCACGGGCATCCTCGAAATAGAGCGGATAGCTGCCGTGCCACACTATATTCATGGAGTCGACTTCGCTAAAGCGAATTTCTAATTGCTTTGAGGCTTGGAGCTTTACAGGTTGGTTATCAGGCTGCATAAGTTTGGCTCTATTGTTGGGGTGGGAGGGCAATTTTCATTTCAGTAGAGGCAAGCACAGTGTCGCCACATTTCACTTCGCCGTCAATCAGTGTCAAACCGAAGATTTCTTCTCTGACAGTGATTTTTGTTGTAAGCAAGTCGCCCACTTTAGTTGTGGCGTTGAAACGGCAATAGCGCAGAGCTCCGATAACGCCCACTCTGACCGGTTGCTTCAATATATATTTGAAGTAATAGCCCAATCGGGCGGCACACGTTTGAGCAATGTTTTCGATTAAGGCTTCGCGACGGAGCATTCCGGTGGCGGAGTCTATGAAAATATTGTCGGCTCTGACCTCGAATTCGGTGACGGTAGTGGTTTCGTCGTATTCAACCAAACGGTCAATCATTACGAACGGCGGCCGCTGAGGCAGTAACTCTAATATGTCTATTTCATCTAATTTCATTGCCGGGGCGAATTTGTAGAGAAGTCAAAGTAGTTAAACCACTGAGAGGGGTGGCGCGTAACGGCCCGCTCAAGATTGTCGGCGAATTGCTCGGCTACTTCATGGGCGCGCTGTGAGGCTGAGAGGGTCGGGTCGGCATGGAGCTGCTCAACAAATACTTTGTAGGTTTTCAGCGATTTTTTCAGCACTGTCAGCTGCAAAATGTTGGCCGGTCGCATCACCGCCACTGCGAAAGCTCCCTTGGGAAAGTGCCACACGCCGTCGAGAAAGGGGAAGGCGTAGAACTTCGGGGAGCCGAACAGGCGGTCGGCCGGAATGGCCACTACTTCATGGTTTTCGAGAGCTGAGTTGATTTTAAACACGTGCTCCATCGATTCGTTGGCCAGAACCAACTCCATGTTGTTGCGCCCGAGCATCACCTGACGCTGCTCCATGATGGTGGACTTCTCCAGCCCGAACACCACGGCGTTGAAATGTTTCCGCGATGAAAACATCGAGTATCCGGCAAGCTCGAAATTGCCCATGTGGCTGCTGAGAATCACCGTGCCTTTGCTCTCATCGGCCATAGCTTGCTCAAAGATGGAGTTGCCCTCAACCTCGATTTTAAATCGCTTGCCGGCATACATTGCAAAGCGGTCAATGACAACGCCCGCAAAGCAGTAGAGATTGGCAACGGCCACGAAAACCGAGCGCAGACGGCTGCGGCCTGTAGTTCGTGCAAGCCGGTAAATCAGCCTGAGTGAACGCCATTGAGTGGGAATGACGGTTGGAAGCACTACGGTGTAGGCAAACGTGTAGAGCATCCAAAGAGGCATCCACCGGAGCACAGCTATCAGGGCCCGGTGCATGGCTCCGGAGCCGAATGTGCGTCCTGACCACTTTGAGTCGGTTTCGGCCATCAGTTGGCTTCAGGGATTAAGCTTGGGGAGCGTTAACCTTCTTTTCGATATAGTCGCAGAATTGGTCGAGTGTTTCAACTCCGGCCATCTCTTCGGGTTTGATTTTAAATCCGAAATTTTTCTCGACGATAACTACAATGTCGACAAAGTCGAGCGAGTCAATGCCTATGTCGTTTTTCAGATGAGCACCGCCGGCGATTTTATCTTCTTCAACTTCGAGGTCTTCAATAAGGAAGTCGCGAACTTTTTCTTCGATTTCGTTACGTGTCATTTTTTTCTTGTAGAGGATTATGTTTGGTGTTATTGATTTTCAGAGTTGGGATGACGACACACGATGATTGTGTGGCCGAGGCCGAGGTTGTCGTGCATGGTTTCGACTTCGAGCCCCGCCCGGTTGATGAGGTCGATCATTTGTTGCGACTCATACATTTTGGAGTTGCCGTTGGCAATGGCTGTGAAGTAGAGGCTTGTCATCGTAAGGCAAAGGGTAGAGGTTTCGAAGCGCTGACGGTCCCAGAGAGTTTCCATTATGTAGAGGCGTCCGTCGGGAGCGAGCAGGTAAGCGGCGCGTTGCAGTATGTCAACAATCTGCTCGGCCGAAAAGCAGTCGAGAAATTGGCTCATCCATATAGCGTCGAACAGTCGGTTGGCCGGCATCGGAGTGTCTTTGTCGAGCAGATTGACAGCGATGCCGTCGATGCGCTCGGCGCCCTTGCGGTCTTTGATGTTGGCTTGCATCATTTCTATCTGGCCGGGCAGGTCGAGTATGGTAACCTTGACTTCGGAGTCGTAGTCAACACATTTCAATGCCCACCGGCCCGTGTTGCCGCCGACGTCGAGCAGAGTTTTGGGCTTGCGGCTGAATACTATTTTCAACGCTTCAGGGAAGGAGCCGTCGGAATAAAAATGGTCGAAGTCGAGCCATGCCTTGCGCGCATCGGGCTCCAGTTGCGACAGCCCTTCATAGACTGTGGCCCAATCGCCGAGAGTAGGCAGGCCGGCAGGTCGACCTTCAGCCAGCGCCGCTTCGAGGTCAAACCATCCGCGATAGTTGACCAAATGGTTGAAAGCGAAGTTAACCCGGGTGGAGCGGTCAGTGACGATAAACCAGCCTGTTTTGGAGAGCCGATAGGTTTCGGCCTCGGGGTCAACGAGAATGATTTCGGCCGAGAGTGAGGCTTCAAGCAGGCAACGCATGGCGTAGTCGCTCAATCCGGTTTTTTCGCAGAGTTGCTTGCGGGTCAGTCCGGGGTCGGGTGCATCGCGGAGCATATCCAAGATGCCGCGGTCGAGCATAATGCGGGCTGTCTGGAAAATGGCGGGGCCGAAGGCGATGAACTGAGCCAGGCGTTGAGCCTCGCGAGCTGAATAGTGGTCGGCAGTGTAGCGTGAATTTAAGTCGGGTGTCAGTTTCATGCCCGGGGATATTTTGAGATAATGAGGGCGGAGTTGGTGCCTCCGAAGCCAAATGAGTTGGAGAGAATGTTGTTGAGCTCGGCATCTACCGCCTTGGTAGGTATATTGAGAGTTTCGGCGGCGGGGTCAACGGTTTCCAGGTTGATGTTGGGAGCGATAAAGCCACCGTGCATCATAATGAGTGAGTAGACGATTTCGCTTGCTCCGGCCATCCAACATTCATGCCCGGTCATGGATTTGGTTGAGGTGACGGGTATGCCTGTTCCGCCAAACAGCTCGGTCAGAGCCAAGGCCTCGAAGCGGTCGCCTTGAGGAGTGGAGGTGGCGTGGGCGTTGACGTAGTCGATTTGCTCCGGGCTGAGGTCAGCATCGGTCAGCGCTCGTTGCATTGCTATGAGCGAGCCTTCGTTGCTTGGTTGGGAAATTCCGCCGAAGCCGTTGGATGAGAAGCCGTAGCCGGTCACTTCGGCTAAGATGGTAGCGCCTCGGGCCAGTGCGTGGTCGAGGTCTTCAAGCACTAAAGCTGCTGCGCCACCGCCGGGCACCAGGCCATCGCGGTCAGCGTCAAACGGGCGTGAGGCGCGTTGTGGGTCATCCATCCGTTTCGAGAAGGCCGAAAGGGCGTCGAATGTGGCCATGGAGTAGAAGTTGGTTTCCTGCGCACCACCGGCCACCACCACATCTTGCAGTTCCTGACGGATAAACATGGCGGCCAACCCTATTGAGTGGCTGCCGCTGGCGCAAGCGGCACTGACTGTGAAATTTATGCCGCGCAGACCGAATATGGTCGACAGGTTCATGTTGACCGTTGAATTCATAGACTGGAATATGAAGCCTGAGCCGAGCAGGGCTGAGTCGTGCTTGTCAGCCATTATGTTGGCGGCTTCAATCACCGGCTTGGCCGATGAGTCGTTGCCGAAAATTATGCCAACCTCGTTGTGTTGCAGATAGTCGGCGTCGATCTTGGCTTGCTCAAGTGCTTGGCGAGTAGCCATGTAGGCATACTCGGCTTCTTCCGAAAGCCCTACGCGCTGACGGCGGTCGAGCAACCCTTTCAGCACCGGGCGCTCAACAATGCCGGTCAAGGCCGATTGATAGCCATAGTCGAGGCGAGCTTGCTCGGTGCCGATGCCGGAACGGCCCTCGCGGAGCGAAGTCTCTACCTCTGAAATATTCTTGCCCAGACATGACCAGATGCCCATGCCGGTAATTACAACTCGTCGTTGTTTCATTGCTTGAAGTAATTTTTACGCGAAGTTAGTGAAAATTCTTCAAATTCTGAAATTTATGCAGCTTTTAGCAACGGTGATTATATGGTTTCTATGGGTCAATGTAAAAAAGCGGTTGTTCTCTTAGAAATAGACCGGTAGATATTCTTTGTTTGCATAACATCGTCCACACTTTCAGCGTGGACTCATCGGCTCCTTCGACTTGACGTCCTCGGACTGCGTCCGCGGTTCAGCATAAACGTCGCTGCTGCGCAGCTCAATGTGAAGACAAATTCTGCTACACTGCTACACGGGTAGTGCTACTGCTCCAAGTGCTACACTGCTATACGGGTAGTGCTACTGCTCCAAGTGCTACACTGCTATACGGGTAGTGCTACTGCTCCAAGTGCTACACGTGCTACACTGCTACACGGGTAGT
>CAMWUH010000035.1 GCA_947177325.1 uncultured Bacteroidales bacterium | reverse complement strand
TTTTCATTGCAGTTGGGATTAATAGTGTAAAATAGTTACTTATAGTTTCGATTGCAAATATAGACAAATAATTGGCATAAACAAAAAAATCACAGTGTAAAAACCAGTGATTCAACTGTTTGTTTTAAATTTTTATGCAGAGGGGATATTTTGAGATTTTTCCCTGTTCATTCGATATTAATTTTGCAACTGAAAAGCTTTTCAACCCAAATCTATTATTCAACAAAAAAACTCTGTAGTCGGCTACAAATTTTTTTATAAGTTTAACCAACTAAATCGCAAAAACAATGTAACAGTCAAATATCAAATATCAAATAATTCTATCAGGCCATAAATGATGAAAGGGATATTCATTGTGAATGCTTGATGGAATAATCAAAAAAGAGTTAGTCGCAACTTTGATGGGTGTTGCGACCAACTCTTCTTTTTTATAAGAGCCGCTCTATATAGAGCTCGCTATTGAAAGTGCGTTACGGCTCGGGAGTCATTGCTATTTCAACGCGAGAGCTCCTGGGGAGATACCGGGCGGCAAAGGCTTGAACTGTCGACGGACTAAGGCTGTCCACTATTTGCTCATAGTTGCTGTCCATGTCAACGCCAAATCGGTCGTAGACTTTGATAACGGTTTCCCAATATCCGTTCTCGCTGCGGTTGTCGGTAATGTTTTTAGCTAAATAAGCCTTGACTTTGTTGACCTCGGCCTCGGTAGGGCCGTTGCTGACGAGATCGGCTATGGTTGAGCGTACTATCCCGAAGGTTTCGGCTTCGTGGCCGGGGGTTACCTTGATATATACCGGCATTATGAAGCGCGATGGTGTGTGCTGACCGTTAAACCTCGCAGTGATGGAGCAGTGAGTGTTGATGCCGTAGGTCAATCCTCGCTTTTCACGCACTTCGCTCAGCAGACGTGATTTGACAATTGAGCCGAGCGCTTGAGCCGCAATTACACTTTCAAGTTCGTAGGGAGCTTCGCCGTTGTAGAATGAATATGTGATTGACTGCGGGTTTTGCTCCATCGGGTGGGTAAAACTGAAAGAGTCGTTGCCGCTGTGGAAGCCGTAGCCGATGTCGCGAGCGCGCTCTTGGCGCCCGTTTCCCGGAAGTGACGATATGTAGCGCTCCACGAGTCCGTTGATAGAGTCACGATTGAAATTGCCGGTGATGATATATGTAAAGTCGGCCATGTCGCTGAAGCGGTCGCGGTGCAGAGCGATAATGGAGTCGTAGTCCACACGGTCGAGGTCGGCAGCCGATAGTTTTTCGCCTAATGGATGACGGTTGTAAACGATTGAGTGTATTGTGTCGCCCATAGCGTATGTGGCAGTGCGGTTGGGATTTTCAAGTTTGGCGCGCGTGGTTGACATGAGGGTCGCAAATGCGTTGTCGTCTCGCTCGGCAGCAGTAGCTTTAAGATAAAGCAGCTGCAGCGCTGTCTCGAGGTCGGCAGGAGAAGTTTGGGCTATAAGTTCTTCCGAGGTATTACCAATCTTGACGATGCTCTTTACATTGTGTCCTGCCAGGAGTTTGCGCAGGTCGGTTGAGGAGTGACCGCCGAAACCGCTCACAGCCAACGCATCATCAATCATTTTGTAAATGCCTTTATTCTCAGGCGAATAATTCATTGAAATGCCGCCGGGACTGACTGCGTGAATCATCACCTCGTCGGGCTTATCGGCCGAGTGGCGCAGATAAACCTTGATGCCGTTTGACAGACGCAGTAACTGAGCCTCGAAGGGAGCTTCCTCAATACTCTCTATTCTGCCCGCCTCAGGCAACTCCGTCAGCAGAGGCTGATTGGCAAAAGTATCAATGTAAGGCTCTAACGTAGAGGCCGATATATCGGCAAAGTCGGCGCTCAGGCTATCGCTGCTCAATGAAGCGGCTGCCGGTGAAGTGGTATAGACGGTGGTAATCAAGTTGTGGCCATCGGCTCTTACCATTTCGCTGAAGTAGCGGTTGACATCTTCGAGCGTGGTTGTAGTTTCCACCCCTTTCATCATTTTATAATATTGCTCGGCCGAGGGGAGCAGACCACCACGAGTGAAATGCCGGCTGTAGCGTCGAGCCAATTCAGTGTTGCTGACAGTTGACCTGTTGGTGTAATCGCTGTTGATTTTTGAACGCTCAGTCAGCTTGGCCCTTTGCAGTTCTGTCGGTGTGAACCCGTGGCGGGCAGCCCGTTGCAATTCTGTATTCAGCATAGCGATAGCTTGGCGCACATCATTGTTGTTGGCTACTGAAGCTCGGAGCATTAGTGCCGACCGAGTGCCGGAGAGTAAGAATTTCTGCAATCCTATCCCTAAATTCGACCACTTGCAATCCGGGTCATTCTCCTTACCGTCAAATCGCTCCACGAGCATATCAGTGACGAGTGAGCGCATATAGTCGCGGCGTAACTCTTCTATAGTGCCTGCTTTTTCAGCTTCTAAAATCGGTTCTTTGATATAGAGCTGCACCATATTGGTTGATTGTTCGGGGTCGCTCCCTATCAGAAATATAGGTTGCTGATTGTCGGCTACCTCAATTGGTGAAGAAGCGGTTGTCGAGGCAGATGCTTTAATGCCTGAAAAGTGATGCTTGACGCTTTCCTCCATCCTCTCTACATCAATATCCCCGGCTATAATAACAGCCTGGTTTTCGGGGTGGTACCATCTGTGATAGAAGTCAACAAGTGTCTCTCGATCGAAATTACTGATTATTTCAGCTTTGCCGATTGGCATTCTCACTCCGTATCTCTCCCCCTGATAGATTTCGGGAGCAAGTGATGTTAAAATTCGCGATGCCGGCGATGAACGTTGGCGCAGTTCGTTGAGAATAACACCGCGCTCATCGTCAATATCGCTTTGATGGAGAAGTAATTTCCCGCTCCAGTCGCTCAAAATCATCACGCATGAGTCAAGGGCGGAGTGACGGGCTGAGGGCACTTGGCTGATGTTGTAAACGGTTTCATCGGTTGAGGTGTAAGCGTTGAGGTTGCGACCGAATTTCACACCTATTCCCTCCAGATAGTCGATGAGCGTATTGCCGGGGAAATGCTCGGTGCCGTTAAAGCACATGTGTTCGAGGAAGTGGGCTAATCCCTGTTGATTTTCCTCTTCGTTGACCGAGCCGACGCGCTGAGCAAGGAAGAAGTCAACCTGCCCGGCTGGCGAATCGTTGTGGCGCAGATAATATGTAAGGCCGTTATCCAGTCGTCCAATTTTCACATCGGGGTCAATAGGAATCGGATTGGCTGCCTGCAAGGCTCCGCACCATCCCAAAAGGAGAGCGATAGATAGTTGTAATCTCTTCATGATTTATGCTTATTTAATTGATGGTTAAAAATTTAATGCTAAAGATACTGCGTAGTCGTTGCGGTTGGAAACCCCTTTGACAGTTGTCAGTTGCCACTCGCCGCTTAGCCTCAGGGCATACTTCCCTAAGGCGCGTGCCACCCCTATCTCTAATCTGATTTTTGAGCCTGAACGACTATTTAGCTCGAATGTACCCCTCTCGGCATCAAGCAAGCCTCCGAGCTCTGTGTCAGCGTCATTTGAAAATTCGGCAGTGCAGTCGTAAGGAATGATAAAGGAAGCTGAACAGGTGCCGTTAAATATCCAGCTTTTACCTATATTGCTGACTCCTGCCACCTTCAAGGAAGGTTCTACACTATTCAAATCCATGAAGCTGTACGGGAGCAGGTAAACTATCGATTGATGCTGCCAATTGATGTCAACTTGAGCGAATATACGCTTTAGGGGCGCCGTTTTTAACCCCATTCGTGCGGTCAGCCCGGCATTTACTCTGTTGTCGGCATACATTTCGTTTGACCCTGACAATGGGTAAATCCCCGAGGTTGCATCGCCGAAATAATTCTCATGACCGTGGCGTCGATAGATGTCAACGTCCCCGGCAACACCTCCGTTTAACGCCCCTCGCTCAAACATCCATCCTGTTTGAGCCGTGAATTGGCGATGATTGACTCCTGTCAGGGGTAACTTGTTTAAATCAGTCAACACATTGGTGAAGTTGAAGCGCTTGAATTGTGTAGAGGCAAAGAATCCTTGTCCGCTCGCAGGGTAGATGTAGAGGTCAATACCTGCACTGAAGCCGCTGTAGTAGGTTGAAAGCCCCACGCCGTCAAAGCGGCTGTAATGGTTGCCTAATCCGGTGAGGTGAAATATTTTATCCACTCCCGTTTCATTCAGAAACTCAACTTCATTGGTCTGCTTGTATTTCATAAGGCTTAACCCGGCCACGGCATAATAATCTTTGACGAAATTAAATCCGCCGGCGGCTGAAATGTCGAGTTGCCCTACAACGTTGCGCGGGCGCGGGTCGACGGCCCTATGTTGCAGCGTGGCGCGATAGCCCAACCGGCCGCCCCAGACCCATCGCCCCCTTTGGTCGGCATATCCACCACTGAACCGATAATTTTCGGTTCTCAGATCGCCGCCTGCAGAGTCGGCAAGCAGATAGGGGTAGAGCAACCCGGGGTCGGCAGTTTCGTTCCATCTTACGTCGCGAGTTATCCCCGAAGAGTATTCTCCTCGGCCGGTCAATGTAGAAGAGCGATATTTGGTGTAGGTAGACGCGAATAAGCCCCACTCTCGTCCCCCTGACCCTGAACGTGGATCAACGGCGTTGTCGGTAGCGGTTCCGTTGAAGTCAGCGCCTGCTTTTGTGAGCGACAGGTTTGATTTCCATGCAGTGATAGCCGGATTTTCAAAAGCACGGTCGGCGAGTTGCCACAATCCCGTTTGCTCTTCGGCGATAGCTTCGGCTACCGAAGTGAAGTCAGCTGCACTCACGCCGGCAACTGTGCAAGCTATGAATAATATTGCTGTTATCTGAAGTTTCATAGCCGAGGGATAGCGCCGTCGTAGGTTATAGATGTGGCAGGAGTGCCGTTGACATCGGTAGCGGTGTGTTGCAGCTCTATTTCCGATGCTATGCAATTGCCGTTGAAGTCGGCGGAGGAATTATTGGTGTCGGCAAACACGGCTCTTCCATTAGCTGCAACGTATAGCAGCTTTCGCCTTACGCTGTGGAAAAATCTGGTTTTATCTTTATCGATGGTGCCGCAGGCGGTCCAGCCGCAGTCGAGCGATGAAGCCGTTACTTGCCAGGCATATTCTGACGCTACCGAGCAGTTGACCACGTCAACAATCCACTCGTTAGGGAGCCGGTAGGCCGATTGCGACATAGGGAATGTGCCCGCCACGGTTACTTCATCATATTCGTAATCATATTTGTAGTTTTCGAGATAATGAGTCCTGTCCACCGGTATCCGTGCAATGCCTACGGCTCGGAATCCGCGGTTGTGGAGCATAAACACCGAGTTGGTGTAGCAGTACCATTTGTCCAGGTTGGCGGGCACGCCGTCTATGTCGAGCATCGTCGGCACGGTAGATTGGTCAAACCATTCAAAGTCGGCTCCGCTGAGGTCAAACGAATTAGGGTTGGCGACACGATGATCGATGCCCGTATCGGCAAGCAGAAGATATTCACCCGGCTCAACGGCCACATCCTTGCCTGAGCCGGGAATGGTGTATAGTGCCTGAACAGTCATCGCTTCGGCCATTATATCAGGCGAGTAAGCATATTTTCTTGTAGTCAGGAATTTAGATTCGAATAAAGTTAGCCCGTCTGCATAGATTGTGTGATCAGTGTTGTTATAAAGCTTGATATAATCGTCGCCTATATAGGAATTGCCCGAGGGTTGCAAGGTGCCGGCAAAGAATATTTCGGCAATAATCAAGTCGTCAGAGTCAATGCAATTGTAAGGGTTCAATTCAACTCGGGCAGTGGCCGATGAGATACTCACGCTTTGGACATTGGCGCGCAGATTGGTCGTGGCCGCCCCGGGGGTGAACACTCGGGCAGAATAGCTGACGTCGTAAACACCCGGTAGTACGCTGATTCCAGCGTCGGGCAGAAAGGTCGACGATTGCCCTGAGTTTAAGTTGCTGAAAGTGACGCGCTCATCAGCCACCTCCGCTCCTTCGGGTAGGTCCGGGAGTGATATATCAATGATTACTGCAGTAAGGCGGGCGGTATCAGATGTGGTCAGAGGGTCATCGCACGCGGCGAGAGTCAACACGCATGTAAGCGTAAGAAATAGTATTTTCAAAGTAGACTTTTTCATAAGTGACTGGTGATAATGAACTTTACTATATGGGAGGAATTGTTAATGTCAAAATGAAAGGTTGGCTTCCATGCCGAAGTAGGCCGACGATGAGCGGCGAATCGTCAAGCCGTTGGATGTGTAATCGGGCAGATAGTCGACAATGCGGTTAACGAAAGCTGAAACCGATAGCCATCGCCCGATTTTTTTTGTAGCTTTGAGGTTGAGGTATATAGCCGGAGCAACCGTTTGAGTGGCGTAGGCCGCTTCATTATAACTCTTAACCAAATACTGCAGCAACGGGTCGGAGCTGACTGCTTCGGGAGTAAAGGGATGGAGCCGTCCGTCGTCGGCACTGATGTAATAGTCAGGGGTGCCGTTATCGCGCAGACGGCGAGTTTTGACCCACCACATGCACTGTACCGAGGTAGTGAACACCAACCCCCAGCGAGGTATCTGAGTGTCGAATGTAAAATTGGTGTTGAATTGCTCTGAGATGCGACCGTCGTCTGTTGCGTATAGTCCTACGTAACGATCGCTAACCGCGCTGTTCCCAACCACGTCGCTCACCGGTTGGTAGAGCATTTGGGAGTTGCTGTAGCGGCTTCTGAACCACGCGCCGTTGATAATCAGCGATGTCCCTGTTGCCTGCCAGCGGGCAGTGGATAGTGTGTACTCCACCCCCTTCTTGTCAATGCGACTGCCATTGGTCACTTGGCGGTAACCGTCGAGCAACTTCACATCCTCAAATGGCAACTCCTCCAACACCGGCGGCGAGGTCAATTCCGAGGCTACCACCCCTGATGCGTCGTAACGGCGCAGGGAGTAACTGTTGTAGACGGTTTGATAGCGATAGCCCGAGTGCATCCGCTCGTTGAAGTAAGTCACTGAGAAGCGGTTTGCTCCGAGGTCGGCGCCTATTCTGATTTCCCATTTGTGGTTGCGGGCGGCTTGGAGTGAATAGTTTACCGGGTTTTCTATATAGGTTTGTAGCGACACCCGGCTGTGATTTAACGGGTCAGATGCGTCGTAATAGTTGAGCTGAATGAGGTCGTTGTAGTGCAATCGGGGAAACAGGTAGTCTATGGTGGGCATCTTGGTGGCAATTCCGTAGCCGCCGGCGAGCGAAAGCCGGAGTGGCTGTCCGGCGACTTCGCCTGCAGCGAAGTTGATAACACCGTTAATTCGGGGGTCGGTGTAAATGTGGCCTGACAGGTAGTAGCGGCTGTCAAGCCCGGCAATGGTTTGAGCGCGCAAGCCTGCTTGGAGAGTTAACTGTGCTTTGCCGATTGTGGCATTGATGTTATCTTCTACATAGACCGAAACGATGTTCAATGCCGGTATATCCTTAAACGCACGCGGACGCGTGGTCCACGTTGCGCTCAAAGGGCGGCTGAGGTCGTATATCTCGCCGAGCCCGTAGTTTTTCGTACTTGAAAACTCAATGCCCCCCTTATAGTTGTTAAGCCATCGCCCGGCTGCTATATTACCCGAGGCACTGAGTTTCAGAAACAGAGCTGCCGGTCGCCCGTCACTGACGTAGTCGGCCACATATTCCCGGAGGAGATACCGGCCGTCGCTAACCCCTTCCGCCATTGACGAAGGAGCTACCGAGGCGCGTTGCGGTGCCACCTGTTTGCGGCGCTCCAATCGGTCGAGCTCATAGCTCCACGAGCAGTTGAGCCTTATATAATCGAGCAGTGCAATCCGTTGAGGTTTCAGCGTCAGGTCAGAGGTGAATGCCCAGCGGTTGTAGCTGCTGCGATATTCGTCTATTTTGTTGTAGTTGAGGTCAGGGTCGGGCTTGACGTTATCAATTGAGCCGGTGAAGTCACCGCCGAAACTCCAGGAGGTAGCTAATGCAGACTCCGTATTGCCCCACGATAGATAGGTTCTGACCGAGGCGTTGACCCGCTTGAAATTTTCGCGCGGATTTCGAGGGTCAACCCGTGAGTCGAGGTAGCCGGCATCAACATTGACGGTTTGGCGACCCAATGAGAAACCTTTGCCGGCGGAAAAGAGTTTACTGTATTCATCTGCCTTGAAGCGTGCGGTAAAGGGTGTGGCCCGTCTGACTCGGCGAATATTTACCAATCCCGATGTCAAGTTGCCATACTCTGCCGAGGGTATGCCGCGCACTATCTCAACACTCTCGATGTTGTCGGTCGAGATGGCGCGCATATCTACACCGCGGTTGATCGAGCTGCGAGCGCCGTCAACGTCTGACGCAGATGTCGAGGGCACATTTTGCAAATTGGCATCGGTGTTGACGGGAGCTCCGTCAACCATAAACATTGTGCCCAACGACGTAATGGCATAATCATCAGAGGTTGAGGTTTTGACCCCTGTAGCAGTGACTGCACCGGTTTCTCGTAATGTTATGTTGTTGACGCGCCCCATATCGGGGGTTACAGCGATATTGCCCGGGAGAAGCTCGAGTAAGTCGGTGAAGCTTGTGGGTTGCAGGTGAGCCATTGCGTCGCGGTCGATTCTCGACGTGCTTGCCACCCCTTGACTTTCGCGCGCAGTCACCACAACCTCCCGCAGCCGTTGGTCGGCTTCGCGAAGCTTTGTGCTGATTGGTTGAGCTTTGGCTGAGTCAACAATGACGGTGTCACTCACAAAACCTATATAACTTATTTTTATTTGAAATTGACCGTCGGGAAGCGACAGTTGCCATAGGCCGTTGGCGTCGGTGGTAGTGAAGTGTGCTCCCGGTGTGGCGGATATGGATGCTCCGGCCAATGGCTCGCCCGAGTTTGCTTCAACCACTCGGCCACGCAGAGAAAATGCCTCGGCCGAATGCGTGCAAGCGATTAAGATATAGATTATTATAAGTAATTGTTTCATGATTGGCTTGTTTTCAGGTGCAAAATTACCCTGAAAGCGGTCGTTGAGAAATACCCTCTGAAGGGTATTTTCCACTCTCTTTTGGTTGCCTAATTTTGCATCCGTTAAACCAAATCAATTTCTGTATATGAAAAAATTGTTACGTTCAATCTTCGCTGCATCACTCACTCTTGCCGCTTTTTCACAAGTTTCAGCCACTACACAAGAGCCCGCGGCTCAGTGGTTTAATATTATTGATAGCAAAACTACATCGGGCGACATCGCTACGTCAGTCGATGTTGCTGCTGACGGTTGCGTTTATTGGCTTGGCACATACGGCTCTACAGAGTCGTTGCCTACGGTGATGTTTAACGGCACTGACCTCTTCGACGGAGCTCTTTACAATGCAGGCAACTCGGTCAATAACAACTTTACCCTTATTAAAACCTCTCCTTCAGGCGAGAAACTTTGGACAGTTTACTCTAATTGCGGCGACTTTGCTTCCAACTCCGGCTTTTGCGCCGCGACTGCCGATGGGGGAGTAGTGGCAGTCAGCAAGGTGCGCCACACTGACGGTATGCTCAGCGATAACATCAACTTGGTTGACGCTTCTGATACTGACTGCCCCGTTGAGTGGAGTTGTGAGCGCCGCTTCTATCGCATTTTAGTTACCAAAATTTCAGCCGACGGATTGATTGAGTGGAACCGTCTTATCGACTGCGCAACATCCTCGGCAACCGCTGACCCTGACACTTTTTGGGCCGATTGCTTCAACCTCGGAGGCGGGGCCGTTGACGAGTCCGGCAACATATACATTGCCCTAAACTATCGCTCGACACTATCTATCCCTGCGTCTGACGGCTCTACGGTCAGTCTCTCTCCTGTAAATTGCGAATCATGGAACGGTGATCCTCAAGCAGCTGCCGGCGATTTTCTGTTACTCGCTCTCGACTCCAACGGTTATTATCGCAACAATCTTCAGCTCGACGGCTCGTGCGCTGTTTCCTACTGTCAGTCAGTCTTGGCGCAAGGCTCATCGCTTTATATTCAAGGCTATGCCAAAGCTTCGCCCTCCGGCAGTCAACTCCGGGCAGCTTCATTTGTTTTGACCCCCTCCGAGGTTTTCAGCCCCATTATTATTAAAGCTGATACCAACCTTTCGGTTGACTGGGCCAAATGTTTCCCCGGCGAACAGGTTGGTGGTAAAAGTGCATTTCAAAGCCCCAATATGGCGTTGGTTAACGGCTCACTTTATTTCACCGGGCAATACAATCTTAAAATATGCGATTCAGACAATACGGCTCTTTCAGTTGAAGCAACACAAGGAACTCTTCGCGAGGGTTTTATCATTAAACTCGATCCATCCAACGGCGATTGGCTCGCGGCTCGCAACAGTCGCGACGATGATTGGAACAAACCCTCGGCAGTAGCTAAAACAGGTCTGACAGGCTATTCAGGTGTCGTGCCTGATCCGACCGACGAAAACAAAATCTATGTCTACGGTTATGTTATGAATGCCAACGTGGGTGTTTTCCTCCGCTCTTACAAAGCCGAAAATCTCGTGGCTGATCTCCCCGACGGTCAATATAATATCATCACGGGCGGTGGAGTCCCCTCATTCCAATGTGCGGCTTTCGATTCAGCCGGCGCTGCCCTCTACATTTGTGCCCGTGGTAACAAGGCGTTCAATCTGATGCCCGATCTCACGACTCCGGCACTTACAACGTGGGGCGTTCTGACCGCACGATTTGACCTGCCCAACAAAGCCACAGGAATTGACAACATCGCTGACAACGTCGGGGCCGAACTCCCGACGGAATATTATACCCTACAGGGTATTCGTGTTGATCGGCCGACTTCACCCGGCATCTACATCTGCCGCAAAGGAGCTTCGGTGAGCAAGCAACTGATAAGGTAAAGGAAAAAATGTAATAAGACCCGGTTTCCCTTTGTAAAAACAATTTGGGACCGGGTCTTTTTTTACTGATGTATTTTCCGCGAAAATTACTATATTTGTGAAAAATTACCAAAATATCTCACAACATGAAAAACTCAAAACTTATTATCTCATTGGTTGCCGCTGCGGCAATAGTGCCCGTTTTCGTAGCAAAAGCTAAAACTGAGTCGGCTATGCAGCAGGCTGAATGTGGCTCCATTGAGCGCAAAGTTGTTTTCTCGCCCGAACTCAACGACTCGATGACTATCGACATTTGGTTGCCCGAAAACTATAACCCCGACACGAAATATTCCGTACTCTATATGCACGACGGTCAAAACCTCTACGATGCCGCAACCACTTGGAACGGGCAATCGTGGGAGATGGACCAAACCGCCTGTCAATCGATTGTTAACGGCGAAATTGAGCCGATAATTATTGTTGGTATTCACTCCGATCCCGCTATAAGAGTGTCGCAACTGATGCCTCAAAAGGCTGTTGCGGATGCCGGACTTGAGGAACTGATGGCCGAAGTAAAGCTTAAAGGCCAACCTGTGCTCGGCGACCAATATGCCGCATTTGTGGTCAACACTTTGAAGCCTCTGATTGATGCTGATTACGCCACATTGCCTGATCGTGACCACACCGGTGTGATGGGTTCCAGCATGGGCGGATTGATGTCGCTTTATCTGATTAGTCAATATCCCGAAGTGTTTGGCAAAGCCGGTTGCTTGTCAACCCACTGGTATGGGTCGCTCGATGCCGGTGATACGTTTGGTAACGCAATGGTCAATTATGTTTCCAACTATCTGCCCGACCCTCAAACCCACAAAATTTACTTCGACCATGGCACCACTACAATTGATGCCTATTATGGGCCGTGGGAGCTGAAGGTTCTTGAAGTCGCACATCAAAAGGGCTATGTCGACGGCCAAAACCTCGATAATTTCGTTGACGAGGGCGCTGCTCACACCGAGACTGCTTGGGCCGCCCGTGTAGCCCGCCCTCTTAAATTCCTGTTTCCCGCTAAATAATAAGTAAACAATGGAAGAAATCAGAATTGATGTTACCAAGCAAACGGCTGAGGAACTTGAATTGGCAGCCCGTCATGCCCGTCTGGTATTTAAATTCAACCATTCCGAGCCCGGTAGCGAGCAATATACCGAGGCAATGCACGCTATTTTCCCCGATATGGGTGAGGGGAGCAGGGTAGAAGCCCCGCTCACTGTTATCAGGCCTCACATGGTTAATATCGGCCGCAACGTGGTTGTGATGCCGGGTGCACTGATGATGTCGGCCGGCGGGATTACTATTGAGGATGGGGCCATGATTGCAGCTAATGTGCAGCTCATATCCAACAACCACGATCTCTATGAGCGTCAGGTGATTACGTGCAAGCC
>CAMWUH010000034.1 GCA_947177325.1 uncultured Bacteroidales bacterium | reverse complement strand
TATAAGACCGGGAGGGTGGATAGGGCTGGATAGGTTGAGAGGAATAATAGGGGGATAATGGGGGGATAATGGGGGGAGGGGGGATTTTATGGAATTTTGGAAAATTGGTTTGTAATTTGAAATATTATTGCTAACTTTGCAAAATAATTGCAATCAAAAGCGATTGAAAGATTGCACATTTTTTAAAAAGCGTGCAATTTTGTTTAAAAAATGTGGATAATTATGCAATTTCCCGATATATCGGCGGGTTGCGTTGCAAGGTTGCTCCACAGGTTTCCGCAGTTGATTGCGAATCGGTTTCCAATTCAGTAATTTATTAGTTTTCACATACTTATGCCTACTCCATTAAGAAGTGCAACATCGACAAACGGCCGGCGCATGGCAGCTGCCCGCGCATTGTGGCGCGCCAACGGCATGAAAGAGGAGAACTTCGGCAAGCCAATCATTGCCGTTGTTAACTCGTTTACACAATTTGTGCCGGGGCACACACATCTGCATGAAATCGGCCAGGTGGTCAAAGAAGAGATAGAACGATTAGGTTGCTTTGCGGCAGAATTCAACACCATAGCCATAGATGACGGAATCGCGATGGGGCATGACGGAATGTTGTATTCGCTTCCGTCGCGCGACCTGATTGCCGACTCAGTAGAATATATGGTCAATGCCCATAAGGCAGACGCAATGGTGTGCATATCGAACTGCGACAAGGTGACGCCGGGGATGCTGTTGGCCGCCATGCGACTGAATATACCAACGATATTTGTGTCGGGGGGACCGATGGAGGCCGGCAATGTTGACGGCAGGGCCGTTGACCTCATCGACATAATGATTGAAGCGGCAGACCCGACGGTAGACGACTCAACCGTAGACAAACTGGAGCGCCAGGGATGCCCGACTTGTGGCTCATGCTCGGGAATGTTCACCGCCAACTCAATGAACTCGCTCAACGAGGCGATAGGGCTGGCACTGCCGGGGAACGGCACGATTGTGGCGACACACATCAATCGCCGCGAGTTGTTTAAACGCGCAGCCCGACAGATTGTGGAGAACACATATAAATATTATAACGAGGATGACACCTCGGTGCTCCCCCGCTCTATAGCTACACGCGCCGCTATTCTCAACGCCATGACCCTCGACATAGCGATGGGAGGCTCAACGAACACTGTGCTGCACCTGCTGGCTATCGCCAACGAGGCCGGCGTAGACTTCACGATGGAGGATATCGACCAACTGAGCCACAAAACACCCGTGCTCTGCAAGGTGGCGCCCAACTCGCACTATCATATTCAAGATGTGAACCGCGCCGGCGGGATTCTGACCATCATGAAGCAACTGGCCGACGGCGGATTGCTCGACACCACAGTGAAGCGCGCCGACGGCATGACGCTGCAACAGGCAATTGACCGATACGGCATAGGCGGGAAGGATTACAGTGACGCCATAGACGAGATATGGCGCTCAGCACCCGGCGAACAAAAAAATCTGACGCTCGGCTCGCAGATGAGCTATTACGGCTCGCTCGACAGTGACCGTGCCGGCGGCTGCATACGCGATTTGGAACACCCCTACGCCAAGGATGGCGGCATAGCAGTGCTCTACGGCAACATAGCCAAGGATGGCTGCGTGGTGAAGACAGCCGGCGTTGACGAAGCGCTGTGGAAATTCACCGGGAGGGCCCGTGTGTTTGAATCGCAAGACCAAGCAGTGGAGGCTATCTTAGGCGACAAAATCAAGGCCGGCGACGTGGTGATAATCACCTACGAAGGTCCGCGTGGCGGCCCGGGCATGCAGGAGATGCTCTACCCTACCAGCTACCTGAAAGCGAAACACTTGGGCAAAGAATGTGCGCTGATTACCGACGGACGCTTCTCGGGAGGCACCTCGGGGCTGTCGATAGGTCATGTGTCGCCCGAAGCAGCAGCGGGAGGGGAGATAGCACTGGTGCGCGACGGCGATATAATCGAAATCGACATTCCCGCACGATCCATTAATGTGAAAATCAGCGATGAAGAGATGGCCGAGCGCCGGCGAGCCGAAGAAGCCCGCGGCAAAGAAGCCTATACACCGGCGACCCGTAACCGCGAAGTGCCGAAATCGCTGCGCTCATACGCCTCAATGGTAGCCTCGGCCGATAAAGGTGGCATCCGCATTATATAACAGCTGCGGAGCGGCCGAAGCGCTCAGGCAATCGCGGCTATGCAGCAAATTCAATTAAAAACTCATTAATCCAACGATATTCATGAGCGAAAAAATTAATGGCGCCGAAGCGTTGGTGCGCTCAATCATAGCAGAGCAAACCGACACTATTTTCGGCTACCCGGGTGGAGCAATCATGCCCGTATATGACAAACTCTACGACCACACGGATGAGCTGCGCCACATACTGGTGCGCCACGAGCAGGGAGCGACCCACGCAGCGCAGGGCTATGCGCGCGTCACCGGCAAGGCGGGTGTTGTGGTGGTTACCTCCGGCCCCGCCGCCACGAATGTAATCACCGGACTGAGCGATGCGTTGATGGACTCGACACCGCTGGTTGTAATCACCGGCCAAGTGGCATCGTCGCTGCTCGGCACAGATGCGTTTCAGGAGACTGACGTTGTTGGCATAGTGCATCCGGTAACGAAATGGGCCGTACAGGTGCGTCGGGCACAGGATATTCCGCTGGCAGTGGCCCGCGCCTTCTATATAGCCAGGAACGGTCGCCCCGGCCCGGTGGTGCTCGACATAGCCAAAGACGCCCAGACCGGCGAGATGGAATGGGAAGAATACAGGCCGTGCACCTACATTCGCTCTTATCTGCCCCGCCCCGAAGTGGGTACCGCCGAGATAGCAGAAGCCGCCCGACTGATTAACCATGCCGAAAGACCGATGATACTGTCGGGGCATGGCGTCATGATAGCCGAGGCTGAGCCGGAGCTGACAGCTCTGGCCGAGAAAGCGGAAATTCCGGTAGCCACTACCCTTTTAGGTATCTCGACCATCCCGACCGCTCACCCGCTGAACATGGGTATGCTCGGAATGCATGGCAACATCGGCCCGAACTACAACACCAATCGCGCCGACCTGATTATAGCGATAGGTATGAGATTCGACGACCGCGTGACCTCATCGCTCGAACATTATGCTCCGCAAGCCAAAATCATACATATAGATATAGATGCCGCCGAGTTTAACAAAAATGTCAAAGCGCAGCTGACCATTCATGGCGACGCCAAAGATGTGCTGCAGGCACTGTTGCCGAAAATCAACTCGGCCCGCCATCAGCAGTGGGTGGAAACCTTTGCCGACTGCTACAAGGTAGAACTCGAGAAGGTTATCAACCCCGAAGTCAACCCAGCGGAAGGGATGATGAAGATGGGGGAAGTGGTTGACCGCGTGGCGCGCGCCTTTGGCGAGAAAGCCGTGGGCGTTACGGATGTGGGTCAGAACCAGATGTTCGGAGCAAGATATTTCCGCCACAGCGAGCCTAAATCATTCCTGTCGTCGGGCGGACTGGGCACAATGGGCTTCGGATTGCCCGGAGCAATCGGAGCGAAAATCGGAGCCCCGGAGCGCCAGGTGGTGCTGTTTGTAGGGGATGGCGGTTTTCAGATGACTATTCAGGAGCTGGGCGTCATAATGGAATATGGCGTAGCGGTGAAGATAGTGTTGCTCAACAACAACTTCCTGGGGAACGTGCGCCAATGGCAGCAGCTGTTTTTCAAAGGGCGGTTTTCGGCCACTCCGATGGTCAACCCCGACTTCGTTGAGATATGCAAAGCCTACGGCATTAAGGCCGAAAATGTGGCCGACCGCTCGGAGCTTGCCGGAGCGATTGACCGCATGGTCAGTTCAGAAGGAGCTTATCTGCTGAACGTCAATATCGACCCCGAAGATATGATTTTCCCGATGATACCGCTCGGCGGCGCCGTCGACACCATGATGGTCAACGCCGACACACTTTTCTCATTCTAAGAGCCCCCATCGCTATGGAAGAAACCAAATTATACACCATTTCGGCATTCTCCGAAAACAACGTCGGGGTGCTGAATCAAGTCACCATTATTTTCACCCGCCGATGCATTAACATCGAAAGCATTTCGGCGAGCGCCACAGCTATACCGGGTGTTTACAAAATCACGGTAGTGGCGAAGTCGACCCTGTCGGCTATGGAGAAGGTAGTGAAGCAAATCGAAAAGCGTATAGAGATAATCAAAGCTTTTCTACACACCGATGATGAAATCATCTATCAGGAAGTGGCGCTCTACAAAGTGCCTACCGACAAGATGCTGCATGAGTCGCACCTGGAGGGAATCATTCGTCACCACAATGCGCGCATACTCGAAATCACTCCGGACTATACCATTCTGGAAAAGACCGGCCACGTTGATGAAACCGAAGCACTGTTTGCGGAGCTTCGTCGCTACGGCATTCTGCAATTCGTGCGCTCAGGCCGGGCAGCGGTTACGAAACATCCGGTCGAGTTTGTGACCAACTATCTGGAGCAGCAGGCTAAAATCCACCCGGAGTGGAAAAAATTTGTTGACGGGCTATGACAACACCCCTCCCCGTCTACGAAAAGTCGCTGACCGTTTCGGCCGCACACTGCAACCCCCGGCAGCAGCTGACAATGGCAAGGTTGGTGCAGGAAATAATCGACATCGCTACGGAGCACGCCGATGCGTGGGACGTAGGGTATGAGAAGCTTATAATGAGCAATGCCGCATGGGTGCTTTCACGATTAAGCATCAGAATAGCAGCGCCGCTTGCGGTCAAGCACACTTACCGGCTGAAAACCTGGGTTGACTCGCTCAACCGCCATTTCACGCGCCGATTGGTGAGGATTACTAACGAAGCGGGGCGGGCGGTAGCTGAAGCCGTCACGATTTGGGCAGCTATCGACATCAACACGCGCCGTGCGGTCAACTTGGAACAGTGGGCCGAGCTGATGGCTGTAGACGGCTACCGGCCCGAGCCTGAAATTGACTTCGACACTCCCCGGCTCGCAGCTCTAAGCGAGGCTGACAGCGAAGTTGAGTACAAGGTGGAATATACCGATCTGGACTTCAATAGGCACGTAACGACTACGCGCTATATTCAGTTGATTGTAAACTCGTTTGGCACGGATTTCTATATCAACAACCGGATCGCCGAGCTGCACGTGGCCTTTATCGCCGAAACGCGCGCCAACAGCATGATTACTATCGCAACAAAAAATGTAGACAACGGACTGACTGCTTTGCAACTCAGCTCCGACTCAGCCGGAACAGCACTCAGAGCCTTGGTCAGAACCACATCAACGGCTAATCATTAAAAATTATAAAAATTCGGACAAGAGGCAATAAATTTTAATATTTTGCTGTAACTTTCCGAAATTATTATTAACTTTGCATCATAAAACGAAAACAAAATAAAAAGCATTATGGCAAAATTAAACTTCGGCGGCGTTGAAGAAACGGTCGTTATCCGCGATGAATTCCCCTTGGAAAAAGCTCGCGAAGTATTGAAAGATGAAACAATCGCCGTTATCGGCTATGGAGTGCAAGGCCCCGGGCAGGCAATGAACCTCCGCGACAACGGCTTCAATGTAATCGTTGGCCAGCGCGCCGGCAAAACTTACGACAAAGCAGTGGCCGACGGCTGGGTGCCCGGCGAAACCCTCTTCTCAATCGAAGAAGCAGCAGAAAAGGGGTCTATCATCATGTGCTTGCTCTCTGACGCAGCAGTCATGTCGGTTTGGCCCACACTGAAAAAATATCTGACCGCAGGCAAAGCCCTCTATTTCTCTCACGGCTTCGCTATCACTTGGAACGACCGCACAGGCGTTGTACCTCCCGCTGACATCGATGTTATCATGGTGGCACCCAAAGGCTCGGGCACATCATTGCGCACCATGTTTCTGGAAGGTCGCGGCTTGAACTCATCATACGCTATCTATCAAGACTACACCGGCCATGCACTGGACCGCACTATCGCACTGGGTATCGGCATCGGCTCAGGCTATCTGTTTGAAACAACATTCCAACGCGAGGCCACTTCTGACCTCACCGGCGAGCGCGGCTCACTGATGGGTGCTATCCAAGGGTTGCTGTTGGCTCAATACGAGGTGCTCCGCGAAAACGGCCACACCCCCTCTGAAGCTTTCAACGAAACCGTAGAGGAGCTGACTCAATCGCTGATGCCACTGTTTGCTAAAAACGGTATGGACTGGATGTATGCCAACTGCTCTACTACCGCCCAACGCGGTGCGCTCGATTGGATGACCCCGTTCCACGACGCAATCAAGCCGGTGGTTGAAAAGCTTTATGCAAGCGTAAAATCAGGCAACGAGGCTCAAATCTCAATCGACTCCAACTCTAAGCCCGACTATCGCGAAAAACTTGAGAAAGAGCTTAAAGACTTGCGCGAGAGCGAAATGTGGCAAACAGCCGTTACCGTGCGTAAACTTCGCCCCGAAAACAACTAAAAGCAGAGGGCTTTTGAAAGCCGCTAACTTACTTTTTCCGGATAAAAAGAGCTTGGCATACTGATGCCCGGCTCTTTTTTTGTGCAATATGATGGCTGAAAATTGGTTGATTTGCAAATAAATGTTTAAATTTGCAATGGCTATTGTTGCGTCTATGGGCGAATTGCGCCCTATTGCAACCGATAACTCCCTAAAGATTTGCAAATTAACACATCAAAATCTATAACTTAAACCATAAGGAAATGAACATTTCACACATCGAACACGTAGGCATCGCCGTGCCTTCGCTTGAAGAAGCTATCCCCTTCTATGAAAATATGCTCGGCTTCAAATGCTTCGCTATCGAAGAAGTTGAAGACCAAAAAGTGCGCACCGCCTTTTTCCAAGTAGGCAACACCAAAATTGAGCTTCTCGAAGGCACTTCACCCGACTCCGCCATCTCTAAATTCATCGCTAACAATGGCGGTCGCGGCGGCATCCAGCACATAGCTTTTGCCGTTGAAGACGGCGTTGCCAACGCTTTGGCTGAAGTTGAAGAAAAAGGTGGCCGCCTCATCGACAAAGCACCCCGCAAAGGCGCTGAAGGCCTCAACATCGCTTTCCTTCACCCCAAATCAACCTGCGGCACTTTGGTTGAACTCTGCGAAGATCCCAAAAAGAAATAATCGCATCATCCAATCATTCATTCGTAATCAATCATTACAAAACATCTCTATATGAGTAACCAACTCGAAAAAGTAAAAGAGCTCATTGCCATGCGCAACGAAGCTCGCCTTGGCGGTGGCGAAAAAGCGATTGCCAAGCAACATGAGCGTGGCAAATACACTGCTCGCGAGCGTATCGCTCAACTCCTCGATGAAGGCTCTTTTGAAGAGCTCGACATGTTTGTGCGCCACCGTTGCCACAACTTCGGTCAAGAGAAGAAATCTTACCTCGGCGACGGCGTTGTAACCGGTGTGGGCACCATAGATGGCCGCTTGGTTTACGTTTTTGCACAGGATTTCACCGTATTCGGCGGTTCACTGTCGGAAACCATGGCTTTGAAAATCTGCAAAATCATGGATATGGCCATGAAAGTGGGTGCTCCCGTTATCGGCTTGAACGACTCAGGCGGCGCCCGCATTCAAGAAGGCATCAACGCATTGGCCGGTTATGCAGAGATTTTCCAACGCAACATTCTCGCTTCAGGCGTAATTCCCCAGATTTCGTGCATCCTCGGCCCCTGCGCCGGCGGTGCGGTTTACTCTCCCGCTTTGACCGATTTCACTATCATGGCCAAAGGCATCAGCTATATGTTCCTGACCGGTCCCAAAGTAGTGAAAACCGTTACAGGCGAAGATGTTACACAGGAAGCATTGGGTGGCGCTGAAATGCACTCATCACGAAGCGGTGTGGCTCACTTCGCAGCCGAAGATGGCGAAGAAGCAATCAAAATTGCCCGCAATTTGTTCTCCTACATCCCGCAGAACAATCTGGAAGAGCCCCCGTTGGTTGAATGTACCGATCCAATCGACCGTCTCGAAGATTCGCTCAACGAAATCATCCCTGACTCACCCACTCGCCCCTACGATATGTATGAAGTCATCGGTGCCATCATCGACAACGGCGAATTCCTTGAAGTGCAACGCAACTTTGCCAAAAACATCATCATCGGCTTTGCCCGCTTCAACGGCCAGACTGTTGGTATCGTAGCCAATCAGCCCAAATATCTCGCCGGCGTGCTTGACTCCAATGCCTCTCGCAAAGGTGCTCGCTTCGTGCGCTTCTGCGACGCTTTCAACATTCCTTTGGTTACTCTGGTCGACGTTCCCGGCTTCCTCCCCGGCACCGGTCAGGAATACAACGGTGTAATTCTCCACGGCGCAAAATTGCTCTACGCCTACGGCGAAGCAACTGTGCCCAAAGTTACCGTTACACTGCGCAAGAGCTACGGCGGCAGCCATATCGTGATGAGCTGTAAACAGCTCCGCGGCGATATGAACTATGCTTGGCCTACTGCCGAAATCGCAGTTATGGGTGGCGCAGGCGCCGTTGAAGTACTTTACGCCAAGGGTGCTAAAGAAGCTGAAAATCCTGCCGAATATCTCAAAGAGAAAGAAGCAGAATACAACGAGCTCTTCTGCAACCCCTACAATGCAGCCCGCTACGGCTACATCGACGACGTTATCGAGCCCCGCAACACTCGCTTCCGCGTGATTCGCGCCCTCCAGCAGCTCGCCACCAAGAAAGTTACCAACCCCGCTAAAAAACATGGTAACATACCCTTGTAATCACCTCTTTTATTAACCACAACAATCGGAGTAATGAAAAAAACGCTCTTGCTTGCCCTTGTGGCAATCATCGGATTGGTGGCTAATGCTCAGGGCCGTAGCGCTCTGAAAATTAACGAGGTGATGGTCAGCAATAACTCGTCGATTGTCGACGAATATGGCGACCACAATGCATGGATTGAGCTTTTCAACTCGGCTTACGGCCCGCTGGAAATTTCAAGCGTTTACCTCACCACCGACCCCAACCAACCGAAAATGTACCCCGTGCCTCTGGGCGACGTCAACACCAAAATCCCCAAACGTCAACACGTTATCTTTTGGGCTGACAACCAACCGGACAAAGGCACATTCCACACCACTCTGCAACTCGTGCCCGGCCAGGACAACTGGATTGGCATTTACGATGCCAACGGTATCACACTGATTGATGAAGTTGTAGTGCCAGCCTCGTTGACCGATGACCAAACCTGGGCTCGCAAAACCGATGGCAAAACCATCGTTGATGCCAACGGCAACGATATCAGCTGGGAAGTCCGCGACAACGGCGCTAAAGCCGATGGAACACCCTCTTATATCACTCCGTCGTCTAACAACATCATCAAAGATGGCAATCATAAGGTGCAATACTTCCACGAACGTGACAAAAACGGCTTTGCATTGACCGTTATGGCCATGTGCATAGTGTTCTCAGCCCTTCTGGTGCTCTGCATCTGCTTTATGATTATCAGCAAAATATTTGCTAAAGTCGTACTCTCGCGCAAACTCCGTGCCCACGGCCTTGACCCCATCGCCGACACTGACGCTGCCGAACACGACTCAGGCGAAGAAATTGCCGCTATCGCAATGGCTCTTGCCGAACATCTCGACGCCCACGACACCGAAAGCACCGTTTTGACCATCAATAAAGTCAAACGTGCCTACTCGCCCTGGAGCTCTAAGATTTATTCACTTCGCGAGCTTCCCCGTCGATAATCTCCCCAATCAGTCACATTAACTCAAATCTAAAAAAATGAAAGAATATAAATATACCATCAACGGCAACAAATACACCGTTGCTGTTGGCGACATCGACGATGGCATCGCTCAAGTTGAAGTCAATGGTGTGCCTTACAAAGTGCAGCTCGCAGAGAAAAAAGCTACGGTTAAAGCAGCTACTCCCCGCCCCGCTGCAGCTCCCCGTCAAAACCTCGAAGCAGCCAAAGCTGCAGCTGCTCCCGCCACAACCGGTGGCGCCCAAGTGGTTTCACCCCTCCCCGGCGTTGTAATCTCTATCAACGTTAAGGTAGGCGACGCAGTTAAAGCATCTGACACCGTTGTAGTGCTCGAAGCAATGAAAATGGAGAACTCAGTCCATGCAGGTCGTGACGGCGTAGTTGCCGCTATCAACGCACAAGCCGGCGACTCCGTGCTCGAAGGCGCACCCCTTATTACCCTCAAATAACGTTTAACCCCGATTACATCAAAAAAACGTTATGAGTGAATTTTTCATGAATAACCTGACAGAGTTCTGGCATCTTACCGGCTTCTATAATGCCACATGGCAACACCTGGTGATGCTCGCCGTCGGTTTATTCTTCATCTACCTCGCTATCAAAAAGAATTTCGAACCGATGTTGCTCGTCCCCATCGGCTTCGGTATTCTTATCGGCAACATCCCCTTCAACGCAGAAGCCGGCCTCGAAATCGGCATCTACGAAGAAGGCTCTGTGCTCAACATTCTCTACAACGGCGTTTCAGCCGGTTGGTATCCTCCCCTTATCTTCCTTGGCATCGGCGCTATGACCGACTTCTCGGCCCTTATCGCCAACCCCAAGCTGATGCTTATCGGAGCTGCAGCTCAGTTCGGCATTTTCGGTGCTTATATGGTTTCGCTATTGCTCGGCTTTATGCCCGACCAAGCCGGCGCAATCGCTATCATCGGTGGTGCCGACGGCCCGACAGCTATCTTCCTTTCGTCGAAGCTCGCCCCCAACCTTATGGGTGCAATCGCAGTATCGGCTTACAGCTACATGGCCCTCGTGCCGGTTATTCAGCCCCCTATCATGCGCCTGTTCACTACCAAGAAAGAGCGCGTAATCAAGATGAAACCCGCTCGCGCCGTGTCGCAAAGCGAAAAAATCATCTTCCCCATCGTGGGCATGCTTCTGACCTGCTTCGTAGTGCCCTCAGGCCTGCCTCTGTTGGGTATGCTGTTCTTCGGTAACCTGTTGCGCGAATGCGGAGTCTGCACCCGCTTGGCCAAAACAGCCTCAAACGCTCTTACCGACATTGTTACCATCCTGCTTGGCATGACCGTTGGAGCCTCAACTCAGGCCTCATCTTTCCTGACCAAGGAAACCATCTTCATTTTCTTCCTCGGCTTTATGGCTTTCATCATCGCCTCAACTTCAGGCGTGTTGTTTGTCAAACTTTTCAACCTCTTCTTGCCGAAGTCAAAGAAAATCAACCCTCTTATCGGCAATGCCGGCGTTTCGGCCGTGCCTATGTCGGCGCGCATCTCCAATAACCTCGGCCTTGAATACGACCCCGGCAACTACCTGCTCATGCATGCCATGGGCCCCAACGTAGCCGGCGTAATCGGTTCGGCTGTCGCTGCCGGTGTGCTTCTCGGTTTCCTTGCTTAACAGCTAACAATCATCACTTTATAATAAAGGCGTTACCTCAACCAGAGGCAACGCCTTTATTAATTTTAACACTGCCGAGTTAAAATCAACTTTTGTGAGGAAATTTTTGCAATTTTTATGAACCAATTCCCACCCCGCGCGTTTTTAATATTGAAAGCGCTCAACGAGCGATAATTGATTACCTCTTACTTACTTTATTTATCTATCTTGATTTAATTAACTATTGTTTTAACCACCACACAGCATTTCTACTGTAATTTCCCCACCCATCACAGTTATGATTTCAAAGAAAGTTATTGACCAGCTCTATAAGCAATACAATCGCCGCGCACAGTCGATTGATCAGCTCAATATTCCTCTTCTCTTTGAAGCTGTTAATCCTAATCACGGCATTGAATTTGACGGCGAAGACCTCGTTATTAATAGCGTTGAATCAGACTCTCCGTTCCACCGCATTCCCATGCGTGGTATTCACGAAATTGTGGAATTTGAAGACGTTGTAGCCATCGTGCTCCACTCCTCGATAATTTTTCTCAGTCGCCATGCTGATTACCCCCACCCCGTGCAGGTTCATCTCAAACCGCTCGGCATGACCTTAGGCCAAAAATTAAGCAGTTTTTTTCGAAAGGGCGTTGAAGAGTGCGCCTAAAATGACATCCACCTTCAAAAATGAGTCTCAAGCCTATTGGTAGCCTTACGCCAAAAGGTCAATCCCTCAAGATATTCCAAATTCCAAAAGATACAAGGCTGGTAGAACGCAAGATCTACCAGCCTTTATATTATATTGTCATACGCACTATCTATCAAAGAAATGCCCCCTTAGACCACTTTCAGAAATCTCACCTATATGCTGACATTCATCGCACAAACTTGCATTGCGAATTTTGGAGATCTCCTCTCCAGTTAAAACCTCCATTCGCCTTTTATGGTAATGTACCCTATCACACTCTACAATGTGATACTCGCCGGTTGC